>CATZTY010000040.1 GCA_958424475.1 uncultured Collinsella sp. | reverse complement strand
ATCGTGCCGGTAAGCGACCTCTACGACGAACGCGAATCCGTCATGCGCAGCCTCGGTCGCGAGGTGGATGTGGTGCAGTCGAGTTTTTCGACCCCGCGCTGGGGTGACGCCTGCCAAAAGCTCCGCATCGTTAACGTGCCGTTTTATATCGACGTGCCACGCACGAGCCCGCTGGCGCGCAAGACACGCATTACGGTTGCCGACCTGGAGGGCATGCGCCTGCGCGTGCTCCGTCACGGCAACGATGCCATGGACAGCCTGCGCATCGACCTTTTGGCTGACGGTGGCGTGGACGTGATCGATGTGGATAGCTTCGACTTTGCGCTCTTTAACGAGGCAGAGGAAAAGGGTGACGCGGTGCTCACCTGCGGTGCATGGTCGGGCGTGCACCCTGCCTTTGTGGGCGTACCGTTCCTATGCGGACGCGAGGTGCCGGTCTTTTTGCACTATCCGCTCGAGCCAACCCTCCAAGTACAAAAATTCGTCAACGCCATGGCCCAACTCCTCAACTAGCTCATCCTTACAAAACGAGACCCTGGCCAAACGGCCAGGGCCTCGCAAACTTTTATTCCGTTTTAAATGACGGACTGATCGCGGGCAGGAGGGCACCCCGCCCGCCCCCGGGGCGCCCTCCGTCAGTAACCGGTCCTACTCGAGCTCAAATGCACCCGTGTACAGCTGGTAGTAATATCCGCGCTTGGCGATCAGCTCGTCGTGGTTACCGCGCTCGATAATGCGGCCGTGGTCCAGGCAGATGATCGCGTCGGAGTTGCGCACGGTGGACAGGCGGTGCGCGATGACAAACGTCGTGCGGCCTTCCATGAGCTTGTCCATGCCGGCCTGCACGATAGCCTCGGTGCGGGTATCGATGGAGCTCGTGGCCTCGTCCAGAATCATTGCCGGCGGATCGGCGACGGCGGCGCGTGCGATTGAGATCAGCTGGCGCTGGCCCTGCGACAGCTGCGCGCCGTTGCCGGTGAGCATGGTGTCGTAGCCGTCGGGCAGGCGGGTGATAAAGTCGTCCGCGCCGGCGAGCTTTGCCGCCGCGATGCACTCCTCGTCGGTGGCGTCCAGGTTGCCGTAGCGGATGTTATCCATCACGGTGCCGGTGAACAGGTTCACGTCCTGCAGCACGACGCCCAGCGAGCGGCGCAGATCGGCCTTGCGGATCTTGTTGACGTTGATGCCGTCGTAGCGGATCTTGCCATCGGCGATGTCATAGAAGCGGTTGATGAGGTTGGTGATGGTCGTCTTGCCGGCACCGGTGGCGCCGACAAACGCGACCTTCTGGCCCGGCTTGGCGTACACAGACACGCCGTGCAGCACCTCGTGGTCGGGCGTGTAGCCAAAGTCGACATTGTCCATGACCAGGTCGCCACGCAGCGGTACGTACTCGATCTCGCCGGTTGCGCGGTGCGGATGCTTCCACGCCCACATGCCGGTGTGGTGGTCGGCCTCCTCGAACTCCCACGTCTCGGGGTTCACCTGCGCGTTGACAAGCGTCACGTAGCCTTCGTCGGCCTCGGGCTTCTCGTCGATGAGCTCAAAGATGCGGTCGGCGCCGGCGAGGCCCATGACCACGGCGTTGATCTGCTGCGAGATCTGACCGATCTGTCCGCAGAATTGCTTGGTCATGTTGAGGAACGGCACCACGACGGCGATGGACAGCGCCATGCCCGAGATGCTCAGGTTGGGCACGCCCAGCGCCAAGAAAATGCCGCCTGCCAGTGCGACCAGCACGTAGAGCAGGTTTCCCAGGTTCATAAGGATGGGCATGAGGATGTTGGCGTACATGTTGGCCTTCTGCGAGACCTCGAAGAGCTTTTCGTTGCGCTCGTCAAAATCGGTCTCGGCGGCAGACTCGTGGCAGAATGCCTTGACGACCTTCTGGCCATTCATGACTTCCTCGATATGGCCCTCGACCACGCCGAGCTCGGTCTGCTGCGCAATAAAGAAGCGCGCGGAGTTGGAGCCGAGCAGCTTGGTCATAAAGGTCATAAAGGCGACGCCGGCAATAATGACCAGGCACATCCACACGCTGTAGTACAGCATGATAAAGAACACCGTGGCAATGACGATGACCGTCATGAGCAGGTTGGGCAGCGACTGGCTGATCATCTGGCGCAGCGTGTCGATGTCGTTGGTGTAGTGGCTCATGATGTCGCCGCGCTGGTGCGTGTCGAAGTAGCGGATCGGCAGGTCCTGCATGCGGTTGAACATCTTCTCGCGCAGCTTCTCGAGCGAGCCCTGCGTGACGATGGCCATGGCGCGGTTCCAGAACAGCGAGGACAGGATGCCGACGCCGTAGATGCAGGCGAGGGTGGTCACGAGCTGTGCGATCTTGGGCTGCGCGGTCGTCCAATCGCCCGACTGCCACGATTCGCTAATAATCTGCAGGGCGCTCTGAAGGAAGGTCGCGCCGATGGAGTTGATGATGGCGCAGAGCACCACGCCGACGACGACGAGGGGCAAAAGCACGGGGTAGAAGCCAAAGAGCGTCTTGATGAGGCGCGACATGGTGCCACCCTTGCGGTTGAGCGCGCGCTCGGCGGTCGTTGCCTTACTCATGTGCCTCGCCTCCTTCCTGGGTCTGAGCTTGTGTTGCGGATGCCTCGGTGTCGGCTTCGACGGCCTCTTCGCCCTCGGCAGACATCTTGTTTTGCGAGGTGAAGGTCTCGCGGTAGATCTCGCTCGTCTTGAGTAGCTCGTCATGGCTGCCGATCTGAGCGATACGGCCGCCCTCCATGACGATGATGCGGTCTGCATCCTGCACGGAGCTAATGCGCTGGGCGATGATGAGCTTGGTCGTGTTGGGCAGATAGCTTGCCAGCCCTGCGCGGATCTTGGCGTCGGTCTTGGTGTCGACGGCGCTGGTGGAGTCGTCCAGGATCAAGATCTTGGGGCGACGCAGCAGGGCACGCGCAATGCACAGGCGCTGCTTCTGACCGCCCGAGACATTGGAGCCGCCCTGCTCGATCCAGGTGTCATAGCCCTTGGGGAAGCCATCGACAAACTCGTCGGCGCAGGCCAGATGTGCCGCCTCGCGGACCTCTTCGTCGGTGGCGTTCGGGTCGCCCCAACGCAGGTTCTCGGCAATCGTGCCGCTAAACAGCACGTTTTTCTGCAATACCATGGCCACTTGGTGGCGCAGAGCGTCCAAGTCGTAGTCGCGCACATCCACGCCGCCCACGCGCACGGTGCCTTCGGTGGCGTCGTACAGGCGGGCGATGAGGTTTACGAGCGTGGACTTGGCCGAGCCGGTGCCGCCGATGATGCCGATGGTCTCACCGCTCGTAATGTGCAGGTCGATATCGTCGAGCGCCCGGCGCTTCGCATGCGCGGAATACTTAAAGCTCACGTGGTCAAAGTCGATGGAGCCATCGGCGACCTCGAGCACGGGCTCGGCGGGATCGGCGATCGTGGGCTCGGCGGCTAGCACCTCGGTGATGCGGTGCGCCGATTCGTCGGCCATGGTCACCATGACAAAGATCATCGACAGCTGCATCAGGCTCATGAGGATTTGGAAGCCATAGGTAAAGATCGAGGAGAGCTGGCCCACGTCGAACAGCGTGCCCTGGCTCGTGATGATGAGCTTGGAGCCCAGGTAGATGATGACGACAAATGCGCCGTTGACGCAGATGTTCATCATGGGGTTGTTAAAGGCGAGCAGCTTCTCGGCGCGGGTGAAGTCCATCTGGACGTCGCGTGCGGCGGTCGAGAACTTCTCCTTCTCAAAGTCTTCGCGCACGTAGCTCTTGACCACGCGCATGCCGGTGACGTTTTCCTCGACGGACTCGTTAAGGGCGTCGTACTTGTGGAACACGCGCGAGAAGATGGGGCGCACCTTAAAGATGATAAAGAACAGTCCAAAGCCCAGCAGCGGGATGATGATCAGGTAGACCATGGCAACGCTGCCGCCCATGATAAACGCCATGGTAAAGGCGAAGATCAATACCAACGGCGCGCGCACGGCGATGCGGATGATCATCATAAAGGCCTGCTGCACGTTGTTGATGTCGGTGGTCAGGCGCGTGACGAGCGAGGAGCTCGAGAACTCATCGATGTTGGCAAAGCTGAACGTCTGGATCTTGTAGAACAGGTCGTGACGCAGGTTCTTGGCGAAGCCGCAGCTCGCATGGCTGCAGGTGACGCCGGCAGCGGCGCCAAAAGCAAGCGACGTCAGCGCGATGAGCACCAAAAAGCCCGCGGTGGGAAGCATCTCGGCTACGGTGGCGCCGTCTTTGATGGCGTCGATCAGGTTGGCGGTGATAAATGGGATCAGCATCTCGCAGAGCACCTCGCCAAGCACGAGCAGCGGCGTGGCAACGGTGACTTTCATATAGTCGCGGATGCTGTCCATGAGGGTTTTAATCATCCAGTTCCTCCCAGGTTACGCGGATTTTATCGAGCATTTCGGCGAGGTCCTCGCGCTCGTCGTGGGTGAGCGCGCTAAAGGCCCGTTCTCTAAAGTGGATGCGGGCCGCCTGGTCGATTCGGGCGTTTTCCCGGCCGGTTTCGGTCAGGCGAATGGTGAGTTGCCGTCGATCCTTGGGGTTACGGCTGCGCTCGATGAGGCCGTTGAGCTCGAGCTTGGACAGGATCTCGGAAAGCGACCCCGGCTTGAGGTCAAAGTGCATGCCGAGCTCCTGTTGCGACATCTCGCCGCCGGGCTGCTTGGCCAGCAGACAGATAATGGGCGCTTTGCCGGACACGCCTCCGCCATGAAAATGCATGTAATGGCCGCAAAAGCCCAGATTATTGAGGATGCGCTTGGCAAGCTTGTCTTCCGAGCTAACCGCTTCGGGTGCATCCGCCGGCTGTGACGGGTCGCCGCCGGGCTCGTGCGAACAAAGGCTAAGAGGTTCATCGCACATGAATGAGTGCTGCTCCTTTCTTTAGTTAGGTAGAGGAATTGTTTTGTGCCTAACCAATCTAGGAGCATGAGAAATGAATGTCAAGGTACCAAAGTAGTTGTTGCACGGTTTACCAAACCGCGCAACGGCTCGACGCTGCAAACGCTCCTAAGCGGCAATCTGACGTTTAATCGTCGGGCATGGCCACAAGGCCTATGCCCCCCATTTCCGAAACCTTTTCGCAACAATGCGCTCTTCGCGACCGTAGCGCCCGCCCACAACGTTCCCTGCGCTACACTTAGTCGCACTGTGGCGCTGCTGCGCCGTGCCCGAACCAAGGGAGACCCTCATGAAGAACACTCAGCTGCTGCTGATCAACGATATGTGCGGCTACGGCAAGGTCGCGCTCTCCGCCATGCTGCCGGTGCTGTCGCACATGGGCTACCGTATCCATAACCTGCCGACGGCGCTGGTGTCCGATACGCTCAACTATCCCAAGTTCTACATCCATGACACCACCGAGTACGTGCGCCAGAGCCTCGCCATTTGGGAGGAGCTCGGCTTTGAGTTCGATGCCATCTCCACCGGCTTTATCGTGACCGAGGAAGAGACGCGCATCATTTCGGACTTCTGCCACCGTCGCGCGCAAAAGGGCACCAAGGTGTTCGTTGACCCCATCATGGGCGACAACGGCAAGCTCTACGCCGGCGTGCCCGAGTCCACGATCGGTCTCATGCGTAGCCTGCTCGAGTGCGCAGACTATGCGGTGCCAAACTACACCGAGGCGTGCCTGCTTACCGATACGCCCATTGCCGAGCAAATCACGCCCGATGAGGGCCGCACTCTTGTGGATGCCGTGCGTGCCCTGGGCGCCAAGTCGGTGGTCATTACGAGCGCTGTGGTCGACGGTGCGAATGTCGTCATCGGTTACGACCATGTGGCGGGGGAGTACTTCACGATTCCCTTCGAGCTGATTCCGGTCTACTTTCCGGGCACGGGCGACACGTTCTCGGCGGTGCTCGTCGGCCGCGTTATGGCCGGTTGGAGCCTGCAGCGCGCGACGAGCGATGCCATGCGCGTGGTAGCGGAGCTTATCGAGCGCAATGCCGACCAGGAGGATAAGTCCGCCGGCCTTCCCATCGAGGCCTGCCTGGATGTGATTGACCATGAGTAATGCTGATGAGGGCGGCGTCAAGCCTGCGGGCGAGAACAAGCCGCTCGGCGCGCCGCGTGGCAAGCGTCCGCGTATCCGCGTGAGCTGCGTGGATCAGCTGGGTGCGTGCCGCTGCCACCATGGTCACAAGCCCGGCGACGTCTTCGACTTCGACCGCGATCGCGGCAAGATGTGCGCCATGGCCTGTCACGTGGGCTTTCCCTATATCGATATCCTGCGCTATGGCGGAACCGTGCCTGGCAACGAGCCCGGCACGGCAAAGTTCTGCTGCCCCGAAGTCGATACACTGAACGTCTGGCTTGCCGAGATCGTTGACGAGTAGTTGAGCGCAATGTGACAAAGGGACAGCCCCTTTGTCACATTCGCCGGTGTGCCCCTTCTTCTGCTTGTAATCTCAAATCTCTGCATTTCATCCGATTTTAGGTTCTAAAAATTCTGCGTTTCATCGATAATCAAGCATATAGAACTTTGCATTTCATTTGATGACACTGAGGGGAGAGCCTATGCTGCGCAGGAAAATAACGGTAGAGCTGGAGCGTTGGCTGAAGTCTGCCGAGCAAAAGGCCTTATTCATTACGGGTTCTCGTCAGATTGGCAAAAGCTATTCGATTCGCGCATTTGGCAAAGCCAACCATGCAACCTACATCGAGCTTAACCTCATGGAAAACCGCCAGGCAAAAGATGCTCTTCTCGAGGCGCGGAATGCTGATGATTTCATCAGCAGGGTGACGCTTCTTTCGGGAAAGTCGATTGCGCCAGGCAAAACGCTCGTGTTTATCGATGAGGTCCAAGAGGCTCCCGACATCATGACGATGGCAAAGTTCCTTGTTGAGGACGGGAGGTGCCGCTGGGCGTTTTCGGGGTCAATGCTCGGGACTCAGTTCAAGGGCGTCAGGTCCTATCCCGTGGGGTATGTCCACGAGCTTAGGATGTTCCCGCTCGATTTTGAGGAGTTTTGCTGGGCAACTGGGGTGAGCGAGGGGGCTCGCCAAACGATACGCGACGCGTGTATCAGCGAGAGGCCCATTCCTGATTACATTCACGACGCGATGATGGCAAACTTCAGGACCTATATCGTTGTCGGCGGAATGCCGGAGGTCGTGCAGCGTTTCCTTGACACGCAGGGCGACCTTGCCTCTGTTCGTCAGCTACAGTCAGAGCTCAACGAACAGTACCGGCGGGATATCTCCAAGTATGCAAGCGGGCGAGCCCTGCAGGTGCAGAGCATCTACGATCAGCTCCCTATTATGCTCGAGGGCGAAAACAAGCGCTTCGTGCTCAATTCCATTGACCCCAAGGCTCACTACGAGAAGTATCAGCGAGATTTTGTATGGCTTGTCGATGCCGGCGTTGCTCTCAAAGCCGATATCGTAACCGAGCCAAAATCGCCCCTGCTCAAGACGGCACGGCCATCGCAGTTCAAGCTATATCAATCGGATACGGGCATGTTGATGGCGCGCTACCCCGTTGGAGTCGCCCAAGCGGCGTATCTTGATAGCAAGGAGCCCAACCTGGGCGGCATTTACGAAAACGTGGTGGCCCAGCAGCTGGCTGCCCAAAATCGCCAGCTTTACTACTATCAGACAAAAAAGCGCGGTGAAGTGGACTTTGTGGTCGATGGACCGGATGGGACGGCTGTTCCGATCGAGGTTAAATCGGGCTCCTATTACCACGCGCACGCTGCGCTCGGTCATGTGCTTGATACGGCTGAATATGGCGCAAGGCTCGGGATTGTTTTCTCGAGAGGCAACGTTGAGCGCAACGGAGCGGTTCTCTATTTGCCGCTATATGCGACCTGGGCCCTTTCGGATGTTTTGGGCGACTCCTGCGCCGAGGGGATAAAGCTGGAGGTCAAGCCGGTCTAGGGCCAGTCCCGGATGTGGCAAAGGGGCAGTCCCTTTGCCACATTCATGAGTGTGGACAATCTCCCGTTTAGGGCGCACTTGAACGCTCAAAGCGGGAGATTGTCCACGCTCATTTTTCATGTGGGAGATTATCCACGCTCGTTTTGCGCC
>CATZTY010000039.1 GCA_958424475.1 uncultured Collinsella sp. | reverse complement strand
CGTTGCCGCGTGTCTCGTAGATAGAGTAGGTGTGATGCTGCGGCGGCAACTCACCCGATGCCATCAGGTCGCCGACGATCTGGCGCAGGTAGGCGTTGATGCGCTGGTTGACCTTAAAGCCCAGGTCCAAGCGCACGCGGAACAGGAAGTCTGTGCCAAAGGTCTCAACGGAATACTCATGCGTATAGGGCTCGTCGGTAACGTGCACGTTGATGAACCAATATGCCTTGGCGCGCTTGGGGTGCTTGTCCAGGATGGAATAAAGCACGTCGCGGTCGAGCGTGAGCGGGTCGGGGCTGTTGGTGAGAAATACCAGATTGTCGGCGAGCACGGGATAGGTCTCGTCGTTGCGCAGGCGGTTGAGCTGATCGATGTACTTGGAGACGGGCAGCAGGATCGTTTGCGTGCGCTCGATGGCGGTGCCGCGGCGCCACACATACATAAGGCCGAACAGCAGCGCGGCCAGGAAGATCATGACGTAGCCGCCGTCAAAGAACATAGTGAGGCACGAGGCGAAGAAGCACAGCTCAATGGCACCAAAGAGCAGGGCGAAGACGCAGGCACCCAGCTTGTGCTTGAGGATGCCGGCGATATAGCTCGTCAGCAGTGTGGTGGTCATGAGCATGGTCACGGTGATGGCGAGGCCATAGGCGCTTTCCATGCGCTCAGAGTTTTGGAATAGCAGCACGATGAAGATGCAGCCGACCCACATGATGTTGTTGACGAGCGGAATATAGAGCTGGCCCTTGGTGTCGCTGGGGTAGTGGATGCGCAGGTGCGGCATAAGGTTGAGGCGCGTTGCCTCGGATACCAGCGAGAACGAGCCGGTGATGAGCGCCTGCGAGGCGATGATGGCCGCCACGGCCGAAAGCACGATGGCAAAGGGGCGCAGGGGCTCGGGGAGCATCATATAGAACGGGTTGACGATATCCATTGCGAGCATCTGGGGGTTGGAGTTATTGGCGAGCAGCCAAGCGCCTTGACCCAGATAGTTGAGGATGAGGGCCGCTTTAACAAACGGCCAGGATGCATAGATGTTTGCCTTGCCCACGTGGCCCATGTCCGAGTAGAGCGCCTCGGCACCGGTTGTCGACAGAAAGACAAAGCCGAGCACCATGATGCCCGAGTGGTTGATGGGCGAGAACAGGAACATGATGCCGCGGATGGGGTTGAGCGCGCGCAGGATGGACGGGTTGCCGAGCATGTTGAACAGACCGGCGCCAGCCAAGAACAGGAACCACAGCGTCATGAGCGGGCCGAACAGCTTGCCGATCGACGAGGTGCCGGCGCGTTGCATGGCAAACAGGCCGCAGATAATGATGATGGTGATGATGATTACATTGGTCTGGCCGTCACCCAAAAGCGCATGGCCCCACTCGATAGTGCGCAAGCCCTCGATGGCCGTGGTAACCGTGACGGCGGGGGTGAGGATGCCGTCGGCGAGCAGCGCCGCGCCGCCGATCATGGCAGGTAGGATCAGCCATGGTGCTACTTTTCGCACCAGGCTAAACAGGGCGAAGATGCCGCCTTCGTTGTGGTTATCGGCCTTCATGGCGATTACCACGTACTTGACCGTGGTCACGAGCGTCATGGTCCAGATGACGAGCGAAAGCGCGCCCAGAATCATGTCCTCGCTGACGGTGCCGATGCCGCCGTTGTTGGCGACGATTGATTTCATGGTGTACATGGGGCTCGTGCCGATGTCACCATAGACGACGCCGAGCGTTACGAGCAGCATGCCAGCGGAGAGGGGAATGGCTCCGTGCCCGCCTTGACCATGCTGGTCTTGGGGGCTTGCCTCCAGTTTGTTGTGTGCCACGTGGACTCCCTTGGACATCTGGTTATCTGTCTAGGACAGATAATCTTTATGCCGTCTTTATATATACAAGAGCAGTTTGGCACATCGGGTTATTTTAGACAATAATCCTCAGCTGGGGATTATTTATCTACGCAGGTAGCATTCAAAGCAGGGGCTTTTAAGCACGCACTGTCTGGGCGATGCCAGCCTTGGCGTTTGCGCGTTTGCCGGCGAGTTCGCAAAAAATCGCGCCGCCGATGATAAGTGCGGCGCCCGTCAGGCGGATCGGTGTTATGGCTTCGCCTAAAAGGACGGCCGAGAACACGACCGCCGAAAGCGGCTCGAGGTAGCCGACGACCGCGACGGTCTGAACGGGCAGCTTGGCGACAGCACTAAAATAGAGCAGGCAACCGATGCCGGTGTTGACGACGCCGAGCATGATGACGGCGCGCCAATCAATACTGGCGGCGACACCGGCGGACAGGAATGAGGGAGCGCCCTGTGTGATGAGCGTGAGGACCAGCGCGGTCGCAAAGGCGGCGCTCACCTGGAGCGTGGAGTTCTCGAGGCCTTCGATGTGTGGCGCACCCTTGCTAGCGATGACCATCAGCGCATAGCAAAATGCCGAGGCGATACCGCAGACGATACCCGCAATGGGCATATTGCCGCCTAGACCTTGCGCTGCAATGAGAAAAGCACCACAAGCAACGGCGACAAAGCCGGCGATTTTGCCGCCGGTCAGCTTTTCGCCAAAGATGAGCGGGGAGAGCGCCATGACAATGATGGGGCCGCAGTAGTACAGCAGCGAGGATACGCCGACGCCGATCGTCTGGTAGGCGCGGAACAGAAAAATCCAGCTGGCGCCTAGCGCGGCTCCCGAGAGGAGGAGGGCTGCGGCTTCGCGGGGGCGAGATGGCGCCTGCAACTTATGGCGTTGGGTGACGGCGAGAATGGTGACAAGCGAGAGTGCGCCCAAAAACGTGCGTAGTAGCACGATATCCGAGCTCGGCAGCGCGATGGCAGCGGCGATGATGCCGTTGGAGCCAAACAATAGCAATGCTGCTAAGTACGTAAACAACCCGTTGTTCATGCGCTGACATCCCCTCTATATCTGAGCATCTTCACTATGGGTGAACTGGTTTTAGAAGAAAAGCGAATATAATGCATAGATAACATGACAAAAACTCATGCAAAGGTGGAGGGGCGCCGTGGAAACGAATATTCAAAAGATGCAGGCGCTGCTGGAGACGGTGCGCGCCGGAAGCTTTACGCGTGCTGCCGAGCGCCTGAGCTATTCGCAGTCGGGCGTGAGCCGCATGGTGGCCGATCTTGAGGCCGATTGGGGCTTTAAGGTGCTCGACCGCAGTCGCGAGGGCGTAGTGCTTTCTGCCGACGGGCGGCAGGTCATGCCGGCTATCGAGGCGCTCTGCGAGGAATTCACTCGCTTGCAGCGACGGGTGGATGAGATGCGCGGGCTCATGCGCGGCAAAATCTGCATCGGTACGTTTTCGAGCGTGGCGACCCACGTGCTGCCGCCGGTGATTGCGCGCTTTCGTGCCGATCATCCGGACGTCGATTATGAGTTGCTGATGGGTGATTACTCAGAGATTGAACAATGGGTGGCAGAGGGCCGCTGCGATCTGGGCTTTATCCCGTATGAGCCTCGAGAAAATGGCATGACATCGCGGTCTTTGGTGCGCGACGAGTTGATGGCGGTAGTGCCGGCAGACTCTTTGCTTGCCACGGCGGAGGTCGTCTCTCTTGCCGATTTAGCCAACGAGCAGTTTATTCTGCTAGAACGCGGCACCGATGATGAGATTACGCCGCTGTTCCGTCGGGCGGGGCTGACGGTGTGCTCCAAGCTGTCGACTTGGGATGACTATGCGATTATGGCTATGGTCGAGGACGGCCTGGGCGTGAGCATTCTTCCGGCGCTCATCTTGCGCCGCTGCCAGTTCGATGTTGCCGTGCGCCCGCTCGAGGGACATCCTCATCGGCAGATCAACGCCATATACCGCACCGCTGACGTTTCGCTTGCGGCGGCTCGTTTCCTTGAATATCTCTAAAAGCGCGTACCTGTTGTCTACTTTGGGACAATTCTCGAGGCTCGGTACATTTTCTTGTGAAATTGAACTTTCGGATAATGTGCCGCGCTATACTGCTGCCTAAATTGAACTTTGGTTCAATTCGTGTTCTATAAATTGAACTTTGCCAGCAAGGAGGTTCTAGTGGCCCAAGAGACGTTCAGCGATCGCCTGCGACAGGCTATGTCCGATCGCGATGTTCGACAGTCGGACGTGATTCGTGCATCGGAGATGCTCGGCAAAAAACTCGGCAAGAGTCAGATGAGCCAATATGTGAGCGGCAAGACGATCCCGCGGCGCGATGTGGCAGAGCTGCTCGCCCGCATTTTGGAGGTCGATGTTACCTGGCTGCTTGCCGGTGACGCCGATCAAGGCGAGACATCATCGCCTCTCAACGATTCCAAGCCCGAACCCCATCCCTCAGCTCAAATTGCAAGGAGCACCACCATGCGTACTTTTTCTAAATCCACCAAACTCGACAACGTCCTGTATGACGTGCGCGGTCCCGTCGTCGACGAGGCCGCCCGTATGGAGGACGAGGGCGAGCGCATCCTCAAGCTCAATATCGGCAACCCGGCGCCCTTCGGTTTCCGCACACCCGATGAGGTCATCAAGGACATGCGCCAGCAGCTGCCCGACTGCGAAGGCTATTCCAACTCGCGTGGCCTGTTCTCCGCGCGCAAGGCAATCATGCAGTATTCGCAGATCAAGGGCCTGCCCAACGTTCAGATGGAGCATATCTACACGGGCAACGGCGTGTCCGAGCTCATTCAGCTTTCGATGAACGCGCTGCTCGACAACGGCGATGAGATTCTGATCCCCAGCCCCGACTATCCGCTCTGGACGGCGTGTGCAACCCTTGCCGGCGGTCATCCCGTACATTATCTGTGCGATGAGCAGGCGGATTGGTATCCCGACCTGGAGGATATGGAGTCCAAGATTACGAGCGCGACCAAAGCCCTCGTCATCATCAACCCCAACAACCCCACGGGTTCTGTCTATCCGCGCGAGGTGCTCGAGGGCATCGTCGAGATTGCACGCAGGCATCAGCTGATGATCTTTGCCGATGAGATCTACGACCGCCTGTGCATGGACGGCTACGAGCACGTCTCGATTGCCTCGCTCGCCCCCGATCTGCCCTGTGTCACCTTTAGCGGCCTTTCCAAGTCGCACATGATCGCGGGCTATCGCATTGGCTGGATGGTGCTTTCGGGCAACCAGCGCTGCATGAGCGACTTCATCATGGGCATCAACATGCTCTCTAACATGCGTCTGTGTTCCAACGTGCCGGCTCAGTCGATCGTTCAGACGGCACTCGGTGGCCATCAGTCCGTTAACGACTACATCCGTCCCGGCGGCCGTGTCTACGAGCAGCGCAACTTTGTGTATGAGGCGCTCAACAAGATTGACGGCATCTCGGTGGTTAAGCCGCGTGCAGCGTTCTACATCTTCCCCAAGATGGATGTGAAGAAGTTCAACATCACCGATGACGAGCAGTTTGCCCTCGACCTGCTGCACGAGAAGAAGATTCTGATCACGCGCGGCGGCGGCTTTAACTGGGCCGAGCCCGATCACTTCCGCATCGTGTACCTGCCGCGCATGGAAGTGCTCAAAGAGTCCCTCGAAGACCTCGCCGATTTCTTCGATCACTACCGCCAGGCGTAACGGCAAAGGTAGACTGTAATGAAACGGTCGGCCCGCAACGGATGCGGGCCGACCGTTTTCTGTCTAAGCCCGTGCTGTTAGCGCTTGTCTCGTTGAGCGGGCGAGGTTCGCGTGTGAGCGGTAAGTTCTATTCCAAAATGGAATACAGTGGGCTTAAGCTGGAATTGATGTCCGGGTACCTGCTTTTCTAGAATGTTTTCAACAAGATGAAAGGCGGTTCCAACCAATGATTATCGATGCAAATTCCTACTGGTTCGACGAGCACATCTTTCATGACGAGACGCTCTGCGAACAGTTTTTGGCCGAGGTACCCCGCGCCTATGACACCGAAGGCTATCTAACCATGAATTCCGCTGGCAAACGACAGATCGTGATCGAGATGCCCGCCGGTTCTCCGGGTCTTAACTACATTGAGGGCGACTACACCCTCGAGAAGCGCTTGGCCGATATGGATGAGGCGGGGGTCGACAAGGCGATCCTCAAGCTCCCCGGTTGTCACGAGTGGATGTCGCTCGAGATGTGCCGGCGTTTCAACGACGGTATGGCTGCTGACGCGAAGGCGTCAAGTGGCCGTCTGATTCCGCTTGTCGCTGTGCCGCCCTTTGGCACCAAAGCGAATTTGGAGGAGCTCGATCGCAGGCTCGACGATGGTTTTGCGGGTGTGCAGCTCTGCGCTCACTACGGTAAGCGCTATCTCGACGACCAGGTCTTCTCGAGCTTTTTCGAGCACCTGAACGAACGCCATGTCACCGTTTACGTGCACCATGTTCCCGTGCCGGTCGAGAACGAATCGCTTCTCGCGTACGACAACCTTCGCCGCTCTTATGGCCGCTGCGTCGACCAAACTACGGCGATCGGCCGAGAGATCTTTGGCGATTTCTTTGAGCGCTACCCCAATATCAAGATGGTCCACTCCATGCTCGGCGGCGCATACTTTGCGTTCAAGGAGATGCTGCTGCCTCATGGTCCCAAGCGCCCTGATGCTTCGGGTCGCTTCCAGGCCGATATCGAGACGGTCTCCAAGCGTCTTGAGAACAACGTCTATTTCGACATGTCCCATGCTCAGCCCTGGGGCGAAACGCTTCTTGCCTGTGCGGTTGAAGTCCTTGGTGCAGACCATATTGTCTTTGGTACGAGTTATCCCGTTAAACGCGAGTGGCTAACAGGGGGTGTCGCCTGCGTCCGCGCCACAGATTTAAGTGATACGGACAAGGACCTTATGCTTGGCGGCACGGCACAGCGCTTGTACGGCATCGAGTGAGCGACAGATAAAGGAGGGCGTTCGCCATGGATAAGGGAGAGATGAAGGCCGGAGCCGCCCGGGTGGCCATTAACTTAGAGGACGTATTGCCGTTCGACGGTTTCGACGCACTCCGTCATGAAATCTTTGCCCGTGCCTTCGTGGTCGAAGGGATGGGGCGGCGCGCTTGCATCCTTTCACTTGAGGTTACCTCGATCGCTCCGGCCCTACTCGTCGATCTGCGTGAGGTTGTCAAGGATGTCTCCAATTGCGACGGCGCCTTTTCTTGGGTGGTCCCGACCCACACGTTTTCTGCGCCTCACGTGCGCATCCCTGGGCATCTGGCCGACACCGATGCCCGCGATCGAAATGAGCGCTATCGTGCCGCGCTCATCGCCGCGACACGCGCGGCCGTTGAGCAGGCGGTTGCGGGCATTCGCTCTGTCACGCTCGCCTCGGCGGAGGGCTACTGTCCTGTGAACGTTAACCGCGACATTGAGACGCCGGCCGGCTGGTGGCTGGGAGTAGACCCCAAGGGGTTTGCCGACCACGCGATGCCCATACTTGTCGCGAGGGATGCCGAGGGCGGGCTCGTTGCCATGCTTGCGACGGCTGATGTCCAGTCTTCCGTGCTCGACGGATCGCACGATTCTCAGGGGAAGCGCTTGGTGAGCGGGGACCTCTTTGGCTTTGCCGCCATGGCTCTCGAGCGCGAATTGGGCGGAGTCGTGTTGCTGCTACCCGGTGCCGCGGGGGATCAGAGTCCGGCGGAGCGCGCCGTAACCGTTGCGTTCGATTCGACCGGGGCGAAGCAAACGTTAGATGCTCACGAGAGTGGATATCGCATGCTGCATCGACAGGGTCGCGCTATGAGCGATGCGTTGATTGAGGCCGTCCGTGCGGCGCGTGAGGACGATGCCATCGGCGTCGATGCTCGCACGGTCGACGTCCTTTTGCCCGCCCAGACGCGCGCCGACTTCTGCTCATTGGCCCCGCATCGAACTTATGAGTTTCATGCGGCAGGCGAACAGCGTACGAGGGTCTATTTACTTCGGCTGGGAAATGTCGAGTTCGTTGGTATCCAGCCCGAGGTTTCGAGCTCGTTTGGCGCCGCCGTGCGCGCCGCCCGATTCTGCCCCGTGCTCTTTGCCACGCTTGTCAACGGAGGGCAAAAGTATCTGCCGGCCCCCGATGCGTACGAGAAAATCACCTATGAGGCCATGAACTCCGGCTTCGCCGCCGGTTCCCATGAGCGCCTCCTTCAAACCATCCTTGCCGCTTTAAACGCGGCATGACAAAAAGGGGCTCTTCGGTGGTTTCTGTGGGAGAGATTCCGGCATAGGCCCAGCTCAGCGGGC
>CATZTY010000038.1 GCA_958424475.1 uncultured Collinsella sp. | reverse complement strand
CATCTGCAACTGCAACGTCAACGTGTGCTACGCCCTGCGCACCTCGCAGCTGTTCAACACACCCAACCTGTCGCGCTCGGCCTATGTCGCCAAGGTCGAGAAGGACAAGTGCGTGGCCTGCGGTCGCTGCGTTGAGGTGTGTCCGGCCGGCGCCGCCAAGCTGGGCCAGAAACTCTGCAGCAAAAAGGCCGGCGGACAGGTGCCCGAGTATCCCCGCCAGGAGCTGCCCGATGCCACCAAGTGGGACCACACCAAGTGGTCGCCCAACTACCGCAACGACAACCGCATCGAGACGCATGAGTCCGGCACCGCTCCCTGCAAGACGGCCTGCCCCGCGCATGTTGCCGTTCAGGGCTATTTGAAGCTCGCGGCGCAGGGCCGCTATGACGAGGCGCTGGCGCTCATCAAGCGCGAGAACCCGCTGCCCGCTATCTGCGGCCGTGTGTGTAACCGCCGCTGTGAGGATGCCTGCACCCGCGGTCGTGTGGACGCCGCTGTGGCTATCGACGAGGTCAAGAAGTTTATCGCCCAGCGCGATCTGAATGCCGCGACCCGCTATGTCCCACCTGTGGTGACCCCGACGCGTGCCGGCGGCTTCGATCAGAAGATCGCCATTATCGGTGCCGGCCCGGCCGGTCTGTCCTGCGCTTTCTATCTGGCCGAGAAGGGCTACAAGCCCGTCGTATTCGAGAAGAACGAGCGCCCGGGCGGTATGCTCACTTACGGTATTCCCAGCTTTAAGCTGCAGAAGGATGTTATCGAGGCCGAGGTCGAGGTTATTCGCCTGATGGGCGCCGAGTTCCGCTATGGCGTGGAGGTCGGTCGTGATGTGACGCTCGACGAGCTGCGCGAGCAGGGCTTTAAGGCCTTCTACGTGGCCATTGGCTGCCAGGGCGGCCGCCTTGCCGGCATTCCGGGCGAGGATGCCGAGGACGTGACCGTGGCCGTCGACTTTTTGCGCGAGGTCAACAGCGGCAAGATCGACGCGCTGCCCGGCCGCACCATCGTGGTGGGCGGTGGCAACGTGGCTATCGATGTCGCGCGCAACGCCTGCCGTCTGGGTTCCGAGCATGTTGAGATGTTCTGCCTGGAGAGCGAGGCGCAGATGCCCGCCAGCGAGGAGGAGCGTCGCGAGGCCGTTGAGGACGGCGCTCACATCAGCTGCGGCTGGGGTCCCAAGGAGGTTCACCTGGACGAGGCCGGTCATGTGTGCGGTATCACCTTTAAGCGCTGCACGCGTGTCTTTGACGACGAAGGCCGTTTTGCGCCCGAGTACGACGAGAACGATCTGCGCCGTGTCGATGCCGACCGTGTCGTCATGTCGATTGGCCAGTCCATTGTGTGGGGCGACCTACTGGCTGGCTCCAATGTGGAGCTCGGCCGCGGCCAGGGCGCCCTTGCCGATCCCCAGACCTACCAGACCGCCGAGCCCGACATCTTTGTGGGCGGCGACGTCTATACCGGTCCGAGCTTTGCCATCGATGCCATCGCCGCCGGTCACGAGGCCGCGGTGTCCATCCATCGCTTTGTGCAGCCGGGATCAACGCTCACCATCGGCCGCAACCAGCGCCGCTACACCGCGCTCGACCGCGACGATGTCGTGATCGAGAGCTACGACAACGCGAGCCGCGCGGTTGCCCACGTGGACCGCGAGCGCGAGAAGGCTGCGCCGTTTAGCGAGTATGTTGAGACCTTTACCGAGGAACAGGTGCGCGCCGAGACCGCCCGCTGCCTGGGCTGCGGTGCCTCGATCGTCGACCCCAACAAGTGCATCGGCTGCGGCCTGTGCACCACCAAGTGCGCGTTTGACGCCATCCATCTGGATCGCGACCGCCCCGAGTGCTCAACGATGGTCAAATACGAGCAAAAGCTGCCGAGCCTGGGCAAGTACGCACTCAAGCGCGCCATCAAGATCAAATTCGGTCGCAAGTAAGTAGTCATAACGGGAACGGCGGAAGGAATTAAAAGTGCACGAGCTCGGAATCGTGTATCACATCATTCGCGATGTTGAGAACGTGGCGCGCGCCAATGGCGTGCGTCGCGTTTCGAGCGTGACGTTGCTGCTGGGCGAGGTCTCGGGCGTCGTTCCCGACTTGCTGCTCGACGCTTGGCGCTGGGCGGCGGATAAAAAGCCTATCACGCAGGGCGCGGAGCTTATCGTGGAGCCTGTCGAGGCCGTGACGCATTGCGAGGCGTGCGGCCGCGACTACGCGACGATCGAGCACGGCAAGACCTGCCCCCATTGCGGCAGCGGTGAGACATACCTGCTGCAGGGCCAGGAGGTCATGATCAAGCAGATCGAGACCCCCGACGAGGACCCGGCAGGCGCTGCTCCCGACGGTCCTTCCGACGCCCCCGACGCCGTCGATGCCGCCAACCCCCTCCACATCGTCTAGTCCCCTAGTCGTTAGGGACGTTCTTACATGACTAGTCAAACAAGAACGTCCCTAACGACTACTCGCGGTAAGCATAAGTCACGAAAATAGTCAAGCCATATCTGTTTAAACAAAATAGCGGCAGTACAAGCACATTCGCACTTGCTTAAAATCGTTATTGATGAACAGCCTGCTTGTATCTGTAAAGTACATGGCTTGATGAGTGACGCTTTGGCGGGCAATGAGTCGAAAAGCAGTAACGTAATCAAGTTGTAACAAAAATAGACATTTAAACAAATAATCCAACCGTTTGCGAATTTAGCTATAATTCCACAATCCAAACAGGTATACTCCTTTCATGTCGTGTAGGAAATACGTAGACAAAAAGGAGGTTATGTGATGGTAAGTATTGTTCTTGCTAGCCACGGTGACTTGGCTGCTGGAATCAAGCAGACGGGCTCGATGGTCTTTGGCGATCAGCCGTCTGTAGCCGTGGTCTCGCTCGAGCCGAGCATGGGCCCCGACGACTTCCGTGCCAAGGTCGAGGAAGCAATCGCTTCCTTCGAGGACCAGGAGCAGGTGCTCTTCCTCGTTGATCTGTGGGGCGGCACGCCGTTCAACCAGATCAGCGGGCTCATCGAGGGCCACGATTCCTGGGCTATCGTCACCGGTGTCAACCTGCCTATGCTCATCGAGGCATATTCGCAGCGCTTTGACGCAAAGAACACTGCACATGCGATCGCAAAACATCTCGTGACTGAGGCTAAGGCTGGCGTGCGCGTCAAGCCCGAGTCTCTGGAGCCCGAGGAGAAGAAGCCGGCTGCGGCCGCTGCTGCTCCTGCAGGCGCCATCCCTCCGGGAACGGTCATCGGCGACGGGCACATCAAGATCGCCCACGTCCGTATCGACACCCGTCTGCTTCATGGTCAGGTGGCCACCACGTGGACCAAGCAGATCAACCCCAACCGCATCATCGTGGTTTCCGACGGCGTTGCCCACGACGAGCTCCGCAAGACCATGATCGAGCAGGCTGCCCCTCCGGGAGTCCATGCCAACGTCGTGCCCATCAAGAAGATGGCCGAGGTCGTCAAGGACACGCGCTTTGGTGACACCAAGGCCATGCTGCTCTTTGAGAACCCGCAGGATCTGCTCAAGGCCATCGAGGCCGGCGTCGACATCAAGGAAGTCAACATCGGTTCCATGGCTCACTCCAAGGGCAAGGTCGTCGTCACCAACGCCGTCGCTATGGGCGATGATGACGTTAAGACTCTCGAGGCCCTCAAGGCCAAGGGCGTCAAGTTCGAGGTCCGTAAGGTTCCTTCGGATTCCTCCGAGGATCTCGACGCCATGTTGAAGAAAGCTAAGGCCGAACTGGCCGCTCAAGCATAGTAAAGGAGGGTCCGATACATGTCTGCAATCACTATTCTGCTTGTTGCGATTGTCGCGTTGCTTGCCGGTATGGAAGGCGTCCTGGATGAGTTCCAGTTCCATCAGCCGCTCGTGGCGTGCACGCTTATCGGTCTCGTAACCGGTCACCTTCAGGAGGGCATCCTCCTGGGCGGTTCGCTCCAGATGATGGCCCTTGGCTGGGCTAACGTCGGCGCCGCCGTCGCGCCTGACGCCGCTCTGGCCTCGGTCGCTTCTTCGATCATCATGGTGCTCGCCCTCAACGGCGGCGCCACCGATTCGGGCAAGGCCGTTACCGCCGCCATCGCCGTCGCCGTCCCGCTGTCGGTCGCTGGCCTGTTCCTGACCATGATCTGCCGTACCCTGGCTACCGCTATCGCTCACGCCATGGACGGTTGCGCCGAGAAGGGTGACTTCTCCGGCATCGAGCGCTGGCAGTACGCTGCCATCCTCATGCAGGGCCTTCGTATCGCCATCCCGGCAGTACTTCTGTGCATCATCCCGGCCGAGGCTGTTACCAACGCGCTTAACGCTATGCCCGACTGGCTGTCCGGCGGCATGGCTGTCGGCGGCGGCATGGTCGCTTCCGTCGGTTACGCCATGGTCATCAACATGATGGCCACCAAGGAGACCTGGCCGTTCTTCATCCTCGGCTTTGTCCTTGCCGCCATCCCTCAGCTCACGCTGATCGCCCTTGGCCTCATCGGCATCTCCCTTGCCCTCATCTACCTTGGCCTTAAGGATCTGGCCAAGCAGGGTGGCGGCATGAGCGGTGGTTCCGGTGACCCGCTCGGCGACATTCTGAACGATTACGAGTAGGAGGGGAGTGATACATATGGCAGAGAACAAGATTCAGCTCACCAAGGCTGACCGCAAGAAGGTTTGCTTCCGTCATCAGTTCCTTCAGGGCTCGTGGAACTACGAGCGTATGCAGAATGGCGGCTGGTGCTTCGCAATGATCCCTGCGATCAAGAAGCTCTACACCAGCAAGGATGACCAGATTGCCGCTCTTAAGCGCCACCTGGAGTTCTATAACACCCACCCCTATGTTTCCGCCCCCGTCATTGGCGTTACCCTCGCTCTCGAGGAGGAGCGCGCCAACGGTGCTCCGATTGACGACGTCGCCATTCAGGGCGTCAAGGTCGGTATGATGGGCCCGCTCGCCGGCGTCGGCGACCCCGCCTTCTGGTTCACCCTTCGCCCGATTCTGGGCGCTCTGGGCGCTTCCCTGGCCCTGTCCGGCAGCATCGCCGGTCCGCTGCTGTTCTTCTTCGCGTGGAACATCATCCGTTACGCCTTCCTGTGGTACACGCAGGAGTTTGGCTACAAGGTCGGCTCCTCCATCGCCAAGGACCTCTCTGGCGGTCTGATGGGCAAGGTCACCGAGGGTGCTTCCATCCTTGGTATGTTCATCATCGGCGCTCTGGTCGAGCGCTGGGTGTCCATTTCCTTCACCCCGATCGTCTCCACGGTCAAGCAGTCTGCTGGCGCCTTTATCGACTGGGCTAACCTGCCCTCCGGTTCTGAGGGTGTCAAGGAAGCACTGACGATGTATAACTCCATCGGTGCTAACGCCCTTGATCCGGTGAAGGTCACCACGCTTCAGGCTAACCTCGATCAGCTCATCCCCGGCCTTGCCGCCGTGTGCCTGACCCTGCTGGTCTGCAAGCTCCTCAAGAAGAAGGTCAGCCCGATCGTCATCATCCTGGCTCTCTTCGCCGTCGGCATCATCGGTCGCGTCTGCGGCTTCATGTAAGCACGCTTCGGCTTAAGACCGAGAGTTGCTAGGCAAGGGCTTTTGAGCCATTGAAACGGACCGCACCCGGTGGGTACACTGGATGCGGTCCGATTGTTTTATTTGGAGGGCGAGGCGCGTATGGCGCAATCTCAGAACAGCACGGTCGATCTGGCAACGCCGGCAACCTGCCTGATGGGGCTTACCAGCCACGGTAACGTGATGGTGGGCAATAAGGCGTTTGAGTACTATAACGAGCGCAATCCCGAGGATTATATTCAAATCCCGTGGGACGAGGTCGACTATATTGCCGCCGAGGTTTTGCGCGGCACCAAGAAGATTACGCGTTTTGCCATCTTCACCAAGGATAACGGTCACTTTACGTTTTCGACGCGCGACGACAAAGAGACGCTTCGCGCGGTCCGCAAGTACGTCGATGAGGATAAGCTCGTGCGCTCGCCCGACTTTATCGATGTGACGGCCAAGGGTGCCAAGAGTATCCCCTCCGTTATCAAAAACCTCTTCCACAAAGGCAACTAGTCATTAAAGAGCGCCCCCCAAAGTGGGACGTAGTTTCCCATGGGGCTCGATCGGGAAAGTGCATCCCAGTTCGAGCGCCGATTCCGGGATGTAGTTTCCGGAACGGGGTCGTTTGGGAAACCGTGTCCCGTTTCGAGCCGAAATTCTGGGACACAGTTTCCAGCGAGGTCCCATTGGGAAAGTCTGACCCAGAATTTGCCTGGATAGTGGGACGCACTTTCCGGAGGGCTGTTCCACCGCAACTTCGAAGAGTGGCTATACGCTGCATTACAACGGCGTAAATCTGCTACACTAGTACAACATGCCTCCGTAGCTCAGGGGATAGAGCACCGCTCTCCTAAAGCGGGTGTCGACGGTTCGAATCCGCCCGGGGGCACCAGGAAAATCGCAGGTCAGGAGTTGTTTTTGCTTCTGACCTGTTCTGGTTTTTGGGCTAAGAACTGCTTTTGTTTGTAAATCTGGTAAGTAAATTATTTAACTTACCGAGTTTTCCACTGAAAACAGGAAATCACCATTTTGGGGATAAAAGTTTTCAACAGCTGTTAGTCGGTTCCATTTTGGTGATGTGCTTCCCTCTTTTGGGTAAATAATTTCACCATTTTGATGATTCGGTAGCTTTGAATTATTTGATAAAAAGACTGCTCAGAAGCTTGTGTAATACCCAGTTTGGTGAAACCAATTAATAGAGAAATAGTTTATAAAGAAATAGGGACGGCGATGCCGTCCCCTTCGCTCGCAAAGCTCGCTGCGCGGCCACGTACCGTGACCTTGCCGCCGGCTACGCCGTCGATAAAGAATAGGGACAGCGATGCTGCCCCACCTTCGCTCGCGGAGCTCGCTGCGCGGCCACGTACCGTGTCCTTGCCGCCGGCTACGCCGCCGATTTATTCGCTCACTTCGTTCGCTGATTGATGGACTAATCCGATTTATCGGTGACACCAGTCATAAGTGCAGCAATTGATATGTTGAATCCATTGGCAATTTTAGAGAGGTTAGAAAGACTGACATTTCTTCGCCCGACCTCTATCGAGGCGTAGTAAGACCTGTCCATGTCAATGCGGTTCGCAAATTGCTCTTGTGAGTAACCAGACTCTGATCTGAGTTCTTTGCAGCGTAGACCAAAGGATTGTTGTAGCGGCGAGATATCCATGACAAAAAGAGTCATGGATTGTTGTATTTATGCCAACGGACTATATACAACAATCCCAGTTAAGGCGCATAATTATCTCTATTGGAAGCACTCAGATGCCCAGTCGGATAGGGCATGGAAAAGGAATGGAATAGCAATGACTCAGGGAAAGCATTTCGCTGCCGGTGGCGATCACTTCGCCGCACTGCCAAACAAAAAGATTCACACTCCGAAGGGGATCGCGCGCCTGACCGTCACCGCGGCGACCATGGCCGCCATGACCGGATCGAGCCTCATCTCACCGTTCACGGCATTCGCCCAGACCGGTGACGGGGGCACACAGCACCCCGCCGTGATGTCGCCGATCGCCGCCCACGCCGGCGCGGCATCCGGTACCGGCGCGAAATCCGCCGCACAGACCATCGCGGACCTGCAGAAGGCGGTCGACGAGGCGAAGGCGAAGGAGGACGCCGCCAAGGCATCCTACGATGAGGCCGCCGGTCCCTACAACGAGGCGGCTTCCGCCCGCGACCAGGCCAAGGCATCCTACGATTCGGCAGTCAGCGCCGGCACGGCAGCCGACCGAGCGGCAATGGACGAGTACGCCCGTCAGGTCGCAGAGGGCAAGGACGCCGCCGATGCCGCCGGCAAGGACCTCGAGCAGGCGAAGGCGGGTCTCGCAGACGCCAAGGCAGATGCGTCCGAGAAGGACGAGGCGTACCAGTCCGCCCTCAAGGTGGCCCAGGATGCCAAGGATGCCCTCGATAAGGCCAAGGCAGATGCCGTAAGCGCCACCCCGGAGGCAATCAGTGCCGCCGAGCAGGCCGTGCGCGACGCCCAGGCTGCCGTGGACAGGGCACAGGCCGAACTGGACAACGCCAACGCGACGCTTGCCGATGCCCAGTCCAAGCTGGTTGCGGCCCAGTCTGCAAAGGATTCCGCCGATGCCGTCCTCGCCGCAGCCCAGCAGAACAAGGACGCGGCGGATGCGAAGGCCGCAGCCGCCAGCGCCGCCTACGAGAAGGCGAAAGCAGACCTCGCCGCAGC
>CATZTY010000037.1 GCA_958424475.1 uncultured Collinsella sp. | reverse complement strand
GAGCGCGCCGGTGCGCTTATTTGCCAAGACTGCCTGGCCGCGCTCACGCTCATCGACCCACGTCATAGCTGTACCCGATGCGGCGCCCCGTTTGGGGATTTGCTGTGCACTGAGTGTTCGGTCGAGGGCACGTCCTCGGCAATGGCGGAGGCGCTCGACCGCTGCCTGGCGTGCGCCGTCTATGCGCATCCGCTGCCGCGCATCATTAAAGCGTACAAGGATGCGGGCGAGCGACGTCTGGCCCCGTATCTGGCGGAGCTGCTCTACGATACCGCCCTGCATGCCCAGGTCGTAGCGCCCGATCGCTACGGAGGTGTGCTGTCCGGTGCGGATGCGGTGGTGTTTGTGCCTGCGACGGCGGCAGCGTTTCGGCGTCGTGGTTTTGATCATATGGAGGCTATCGCGCGCCCATTTTGCGAGCTGTCGGGTGTTCCCCTGCTCGATGCTCTCGTCAAGTACGGGCATGGCGACCAGCGCGAACTCGGTCGTGAGGAGCGCCGCGAGCGTGCCCAAGGCATGTACGAGACGGTTGAGGATGTGCACGGCCGCCGCCTGCTGCTTATCGATGACGTTATCACCACGGGCGCGACGATGGCCGCGGCTTCGACGGAACTCAAGCGCGCCGGCGCCGCAGCAGTCGATGGCCTTGCTATCGCACGTGTTTGGTAGGGGTGGTTTTGTGGCAGTGAAGATTGAGCGGCGCAACGAGCCGACAGACGAACAGCTAGCGGCTTCCGAAATCCTAACAGGCGCCTCGGCGCTACGCATGATGCGCGCCGAGCGCCGGCAGATGGGCTACATAAGCTGGAAGGACCTTAATCCCGATGAAGAGCGCCGTGTGCTGCGCACATCGTCGTCCTCGACCGAGGACATCTATCTTCCCGATTTGGTGCGGATTGGGGCCGCAAGCGGCGAGGCGCAAGAGGATTTGTGCTTGCTGGTAGGGTCTGCAGCGCAGCGCCGCCGTATTCTTGGCGTGAGCTGGTCCGTATGCTCCGAGTTGCCCGCCGGCTCGATTCTAGAGGTGGAACCGGGGGTGTACAGCCTATCTCCTGAGGCCCTTTGTGTTGCCGTTGCCCGCGAGGTCGGCTGTATCCAGGCGTTTGCTCTGGCCCAGGAACTGTGTTCCAAGATTTCACTGAGTGACCGCGGGAAGTATCTGCCTCCCTACACCTCGCCCGTTACGAATAAACTTGCAAAGGACAAGGACCAGCCAGCAGACGTGGGCTACTTTGAGGTTGAGCCGGTGCTGACGCCCGATCGTCTGGCAGATTACCTCGCGGTATGCAAGGGGAATGCGGCCAAACAACTGCAACGTCTGTGTCCCTACTTGTCAGAAAACCTGCGCTCGCCCATGGAGTGCATCATGCTCGCTCTGTTTTCGCTTCCGTTTTCCTATGGCGGATTTGCCTGCGGTCCCTTTAAGACCGACTACAAGATTGAGTTCGATGACCGCGCGCAGGCAATCTCGGGGATGCCGCATGCAGTTTGCGATGCGTATCAGGAAGCAGCCCGGTTTGACCTGGAATACAACGGTGAACTGGGTCATTCCTCCCGGAGGGGACGTATCCATGATGAAAAACGCAACACGGGCTTCATAGCTATGGGGATTGAGGTCGCGACGGTCAACAACGAGATGCTCTGCGACATGGAGGCAATGGAAGCGCTCGCATGGCGCATGCACCAGCGTATGCGAAAGCGGTACCGGAATCGTGTCGATGCCCGCAGGAAGAAGCAAGAGGCGTTGCTTAACACGCTGCGGGCGTGTTTTGGGCTTAAGCCGGTCTAATTCGCGTCGAAAATAGAGGGTTAATCATATGCCCTGGCCAAAATATGGCAAATATGAGTACTGTCACCAATTTAGTAACAGGCAATTTTGGCCTTTCGGACAGATTTCGCGCTCAGAGTCGCCAACCTGATGCTTAGTTATTCTACATTTGTTTATTATCTTCTTACTTTACGCCGCCTCCAAGTTCTAAATTCCTTGATTTTGCTGTTACTGATTTAGTGACAGTACTCATATTTGCCATATTTTGGCCGGGGCACCCTAAGAAGGGTGCCCCGGAGCTCCCCGTAGGGGAGCTCCGGGCTTCATGGGGGCACGAATGATCCGCCCCGACCTGCGAAATCTGTACTCGCGATGCGAATGACGCCCCTAACCTTAAACTTTAGCTTGAACTTAGCTATAATGCGCTTCGTTCCTACCAGGCTGTGGTTGCGGACGGACGAAATGCCCGTCCTAGTCCAAGACAGACGCGGTCAAAGGGATCCACGTAAGCGACCGCGTGCGCGCGGCGCGATCATGGCGCGTCCTAGATGTAAGCCGCACCGTCCGTTCTACTTTCTTTGGGGCAATACCGCCTCGCGGGCGAGCGGGTCAGTCGTGAAGGTGGCTGCGGCCTCCCGAGCAAACACCCCGGTGCGCAAGTGTGGGGTCAAATACCAGGTCAGCTGGTGGGAACAACCTGATATTCCGCGCAACGCACGGATCGTATACGACACAGAAGGCAGGGTAGTGGACATGGTGAGGGGCAGCTTGATGCACGCGGCTCGGTTAGGTGCTGGGACCGCAGCGGTCATCGCCGTTTTGGGCCTGAGCGGATGCGCGTTCAACCCGCTGTCTACGTTCACGACTCCCACGATCGACCAGATCGAGCACGAGACCGTCACGCCGGCGGTGTCGGACGATGCCCTGGTCACTCCCGGAACCCTGACGGTCGCCCTCGATACTTCCGATGCGCCGCAGGCGATGCAGAGCGCTGACGGCGAGCTTACGGGGTATGCAGTCGACGCTGCCCGCGCCCTCGCAAGCCGCATGGGCCTTAAGGTCGCCTTTGTCGATGCGTCCTCGGCAGGTTCCGCGCTCGGCGACAAAAAGGCCGATATCTTTATCGGCGAGATCAACTCAACGGACGGGGACATTAGCTCGCTCGGCACCTGCCTGTACGATGCCACTTCCGTGTTCGGTAAAACTAGCGATGGTGGGTCGCTAAACGTTTCCACCGATACCCTCAACACGTCCACCCTGGGCGTTCAGATGTCCTCGGCCTCGCAGGAGGCACTCGCCAAGCAGAGCATCACCGCCAACCAAAAGACCTACTCCAACATCAACGAGTGCTTTGAGGCGCTCGAGTCCGGAGAGGTCGACTATGTGATCTGCGACTCCACGGCCGGCGGCTACCTTGCACGCCTGATGAGCGAGGTCTCCTATGTCGGTGCGCTCGAGGCGCCCTCGACGCTTGGTGTTGTGGGCCTCTCGTCCAATGACGAACTGTGCCGTGCCGTGAGCGATGCCCTCGACGGTATTACGGCCGACGGCACGCTCGAGGCGGTCCACTCTGTCTGGTATGGCACGATGCCCTACGACCTCACCACTAAGACGGTTTCGGGTGCTAGCGTGCAGCCGGGTGACTCTGAGTCCAGTGAGACCATGTCCTCCGGCAGCAAGTCCTCCGGTTCCAACAATGAGACCGCATCCTCCGAGGACCAATCGTCCAGCCAGGAAGGCACTATCACCGACGACGACATTAACAAACTCAATAGCTAGTTATTGCTAGGGGTGGTGTCTCCTATACGTTGGAAAGGACACCTCTTCACGGTTTCAACACGCACTGCCGGGCTTCCCCGATGGGGGTGCCCGGCTTTTTCATCCCAATAAAACCAGCAGGTCAAAGCCAATTTTCGGGACCAAATACAAAGCCGCCGACGCCCTCCCATAGCGCACTTTGCCACAGAAAAGTGCGAGACTTCGGTATGCGGTATCAAGCAATCGTTATTCGGGTCTTTAGGAATCCGCGCGATTAAATGCACGGCAATGGGTACATAGCCAGTACAGTAAGTCCCCGAGGCAGATTGGAGCCACGTATGGATATCAAGGTTTCTGGACGCAAGACGACGGTAACCGATGCTCTGCGTGCGCATGTGGATGAGAAGATTGGCGAGGCGCTCAAGGTTTTCGATATCGAGCCCATGACGGTCGACGTTGTACTTCGCTATGAGAAGAACCCCTCGAACCCCAACCCGGCGATCGTCGAGGTTACGGTTCGTGCCCGCGGTTCGGTGATTCGCGTTGCCGAGCACGGTGCAGATATGTACGCCGCCATCGACCTCTCCGCCGATAAGGTCACCCGCCAGCTGCGCAAGTTCAAGACCAAGGTCGTGGACAACCGCCAGGGCGGTGCCAGCGCAGCGGATGTCGCACCGGTCGAGCGCGTCGAGGATCTGGCCGATCTGCTGCTGCCCGAGGAGGAGGACGACCTGCTCGTCCGCGAGAAGGTCATCGATGTCACCCCGATGACTGAGGAGCAGGCGCTGGTGCAGACCGATCTGCTGGGCCACGACTTCTACGTGTTCGAGAACGCGACGACTGGCCTCATCAATGTGGTGTATCACCGTAAGAATGGTGGATATGGCATCATCAAGCCCCGCATCGAAACACTTGACGAGTAAAATACGTTAACTTGCATGAGTTAACGGTTGGCGGCCATCCCATGCGGGTGGCCGCCTTTTTACGTAAGGAGTCGCTTTGATGGACAAGGCCGCATCCGCCGGTCATTCGAACCGTTGCCGCATCGTCGTCGATACCTGCTGCGACTTTAGCCCCGAGGTCGCCGCGAACCTCGATGTCGATATCTTGGGCTTCCCCTTTATCATCGATGGCGAGGAGCGCACGGACGATATCTGGTCGAGCATGAGCCCCAAGGAGTTCTACGACCGCATGCGCGCCGGCGCTCGCGTGTCTACCTCCGCCGTGTCGCTCGGTCGCTATATCGAGTTCTTTACCGAGTGCGCCAAAGAGGGCACGCCCACGGTCTACCTGTGCTTTACCTCGGCGCTGTCGTCGAGCTACAACTCCGCGTGCCAGGCGGCGGACGCCGTGCGCGCCGAGTATCCCGATTTTGAGCTGTACGTGGTCGACAACGCTCTGCCCTGTGCAACCGGCGCGCTCTTGGCGCTCGAGGCCGTGCGCCAGCGCTCGGCGGGACTCACCGCCAAGCAGCTGGTCGACTGGGCAAACGAGGCAAAGACCTACGTCCACGGCTACTTTACGCTCGAGAGCTTCGACGCACTGGCTGCCGGCGGCCGCATTCCGCCCGCGGCGGCACAGCTCACGGCAAAGCTCGATGTCAAGCCCGAGCTCTCCTACGACCTTGCCGGCTCGCTGTCGCTGATCGGCGTCAACCGCGGTCGCAAGAAGGCACTCAAGTCCATCCTCAAGTCGTTCCGCGAGAACTACGTGCCCGACCGCACCATGCCCATCGCCATCATGACGGCCGATGCCGAGAAGGATGGTGACTGGCTCGAGGCCGCCATCCGCAAGGAGGAGGGCTGCGCCGACGTCACGATCATTCGCAGCTCCGTGGGTCCCACCATCGGCTCGCACGTGGGCCCCGGTATGGTGGCCTGTGCGTTTTGGGGTAAGAACCGCGCCGACAAGGCGTCGCTTTCCGACCGCATCGCCCGCCGCGTGCGCGGCCAGTAGGCAAGTAACGCAGCCCCAACTCACAGCCCAAACGCTGGCACCGAGTATTTAACCTGGTAACAACACCCAACCCAAAAGGAAAGGTTTCATGGCAAACAAGCTCTCCGTCGCATTCATCGGCACCGGAATCATGGGTGCCCCTATCGCCGGCCACATCCTGGACGCCGGCTATCCCGTCACGGTCAACAACCGCACCAAGTCCAAGGCTGCCGCGCTTATCGAGCGCGGCGCCGTCTGGGCCGATACGCCGGCCGATGCCGTGGCGAACGCCGATGTCGTCTTTACCATGGTGGGCTATCCCTCCGAGGTCGAGGAGCTCTACCTGGCTGGCGACGGGCTGCTGGCTTGCACTAAGCCGGGTGCGGTCTTGATCGACCTCACCACGAGCTCGCCCGAGCTCGCCCGTGACATTGCCGAGGCCGCCCAGGTCTCCGGTCGCATGGCGTTTGACTGCCCCGTCACCGGCGGCGAGTCGGGCGCTATCGCCGGCACGCTCACGGCTATCGTGGGCGCTACCGAGAACGACATCGCCCCGGTCCGCGACATCCTTGCCACCTTTGCGGCAAACATCTGCTGCTTCGACGGCGCCGGCAAGGGCCAGGCTGCCAAGCTCGCCAACCAGGTGTCGCTGGGCGCCTGCATGGTCGGCATGGCAGACGCCATGGCATTTGCCGAGCTGAGCGGCCTCGATCTGGAGAAGACCCGCCAGATGATCCTGGGCGGTACCGGCAAGTCCGGCGCCATGGAGAGCCTGGCTCCCAAGGCGCTCGACGGCGACTACAAGCCCGGCTTTATGGTCGAGCACTTTATCAAGGACCTGCGCCTGGCGCTCGCTTACGCCGACGATCGCGAGCTCGCACTGCCCGGTGCCGACGTGGCCTTTACGCTCTATGACATGCTCGACGCCATTGGTGGTGCCAAGCTGGGCACCCAGGCCATCACGGTCCTCTATAAGGAGGAGGCCGACGCCATCGCCGCCGGTCTGGACTGGTCGCAGTATCGTCCCGAGGAGCATGGTGCTCACGAGGAAGGCTGCGGTTGCGGCGAGCATGGCGACGATCACGAGTGCGGTTGCGACCACCACCATGGCGAGGACCACGAGTGCTGCGGCGGTCACGGTCATGACGACGGCCACGAGTGCTGCTGCGGCCACCATCACGGGGAGTAGCGCCCATGAGCTGGACGTTCGTGGTACTAGCGCTGGTGCTCTTTCTCTTTGCGATCTACATTGGCTTTTTGTGCGGCCAGTGGGCGTGCGAAAAGCGCGTGATCACCAAGCGCGACTACTGGATTGCCAATTTTGCAGGAGCGGCGGCAGTCGTCCTACTGACCTGGGTGTTCTCGCTGTTCCCGCTGGTGCAGTTTGCGCCGATCGGCTGGCTCGGCGGCTTTATCGCCGGTCTTAAGATGAGCTTTGGCGAGTCCGTCGGTCCGTGGCGCAAGCACGACGAGGTCTTTAACGTCAACAAGGCTCATCGCGCCGCCGCCGTGCGCGTCGCAATGGCGCGGCCGACCGACAGCTCATCTCGGTCACCGATGACAGCAAGGGTGCTGGCAAGCACGCTAAGAAATAGTAAGAAGAGGTAACTATGGCAGAAAACAAAGACGAACAGCTCACCGACGAGGAGCTGGCACAGCTTCAGCTGGCAGAGGAGAACGAGAACGCCGTCGACCGTCTGGTCAAGGAGCTCGGCTGCCCCACGCGCCGCATCCGCCAGTTTGCCGCCCGCGTGCTGCACCTGCTTGCCGAGCGCGATCCGCAGCGCGTCGTGCCCTGCGTGCCCGCGCTGATCGAGGCGCTCGACCGCCCCGAGGCGCAGACCCGCTGGGAGGCCCTCGATGCCCTGACGGCGCTCGCTACCACCTGCCCCGAGCAGCTGGGCGATGCCTTTGAGGGCGCCGAGACTGCACTGTTCGACGAGATCTCCTCCACGCTGCGCTATGCCGCCTTCCGCCTGCTGTGCGTGTGGGGTGCAACGAGTGTCGAGCGTTCGCGCGAGGCTTGGCCCATCCTGGACGAGGCCATCCAGTGCTACCACGGCGACCTCGAGTATCGCGACATGCTCGGTTGCCTGTACGAGTTTTGCCAGGGCGAGATCGACGCCGAGGTCGCCGAGAAGCTTGCGCTGCGCCTTAAGTTCGATGCCGAGAACGGTAAGGGCAGCTATCTCAAGGCCCGTTCGAGCGAGATTTGCGAAATGCTTGTTAAACGTTTTGGCCTGGATCTCTCCAAAAAGAAGAAGCGTGCTAGCGTTAAAAAATCTGACGACGCCGAAGACGAGGAGTAACAGATTATGGCGCACGATGTAGTCCTGATTCCCGGTGACGGTATCGGTCCCGAGATTACGCAGGTCATGCGCCGCGTGGTCGAGGCCGCCGGTGTCCAGATCAACTGGAACGTCCAGGAGGCCGGCGCCGGCGTCATGGACGAGTTTGGCACGCCGCTGCCCCAGCACGTGCTCGATGCGGTCGCCGAGACCAAGGTTGCCATCAAGGGTCCCATCACCACGCCGGTCGGCACGGGTTTCCGCAGCGTTAACGTGGCCCTGCGCAAGCATTTTGACCTGTACGCCTGCGTGCGCCCCTGCCTGTCGCAGCCGGGCGACGGCTCGCGCTTCCGCGACGTTGATCTGGTCATCGTGCGCGAGAACACCGAGGACCTCTACGCCGGCATCGAGTTCGATGAGGGCACTGCCGAGGTCGAGGAGCTCTCGCAGCTCGTCGAGCGCTCGGGTCAAAAGACCTTCGCCGCCGATTCCGCGATCTCGATCAAGCCGATCTCTATCGCCAAGAGCCGCCGCATTGTGGAGTATGCCTTTGAGTATGCCCGTCGCTGCGGCCGCAAAAAGGTGACGGCCGTGCACAAGGCCAACA
>CATZTY010000036.1 GCA_958424475.1 uncultured Collinsella sp. | reverse complement strand
TCTCCTTGGCAGTCGTCATCGCGCACGGCATCTCAAGATAGACCGTCTCCTCGCCGGCATCGCAACCGTGAACGAGCGAAAGCGCACCGCACGTCGTAAAACCTGCGCTCTGCACGCAGCTCACATCGGTCACGCAGGGAATCTCAAAGGCGCCGGCAAGCTCGGGGCCAATCTGGGCCGTATCGCCATCCACCGCCATCTTGCCGCAGATGAGCAGGTCGAAGTCCTCGTCGAGCGCTTCGATGCCGCACTTGAGGGCATAGGTGGTTGCCAGGGTATCGGCACCTGCAAAGGCGCGATCGGTCAGCAGCAGCGCATCGTCGGCGCCTCGAGCGATGCAGTCGCGCAGCAGCGACTCGGTCGCGGGGATGCCCATCGACACCACCGTCACGCGCACATCCATGCCAAAGCCGATAAAGTCGTCCTTCAGCGCCAGCGCGCATTCCAAAGCGCTCGCATCAAAGGGATTAATGACCGCCTGCTTGCCATCGCGCACGATGGTATTGGTCTTGGGGTCCATCTTGACCTCGGTGCTGCCCGGCACGGCCTTGACGCACACCACCATATGGAAATCGCTCATCTTCACGCGCCCCCTTTCTGGACGAGCTCATCCAAGAGCTTCTCCGAAAACAGGTTACCGCGACCCAGCTGCCCGGCAGGATCGAGCTGGAGCTTGAGCCGCGCCGACTCGACCATGGCCTCGTGACCGTACATCGTCTCCAAGAAGCCCGCCTTGATCTTGCCGACGCCGTGTTCTGCGGAGACGGCACCGCCCATGGCCGTGACCTCGGAAGCCCACTGGGCAAAGAGTTCTGCGCCGCGGCGATAATCCTGTGCATCGCGCGGCAGAATGTTCACATGCAGATGGTTGTTACCGATATGCCCCCAGGCGGCAGATTCAAGCCCACTTTCCGCCAGCGTGCGGCGATAGAGGGCGATAACATCGGCCAAGTGCGCGTTGGGCACCGACATGTCCGAACCCAGTTTGGTGATGGTGGGATCCATGCGGCGGCGCTCGTCGATGAGCATGTTGACGCTCTCGGGCACCGCATGGCGGAAGAATCGCTGACACTCGCGATCGACCTCGGTGCGCGCGACCCATGTCGCATCGTCACTGCCGCCCGCAAGCTCCAGTACCCACCCCAAGTGATACAGCTCCTCAGTCGCCTGGGCTTCGTCGTCGCAGTCGAGCTCCACGTAGACACAGACCTTGGCGTCTTTGTCGAGCGCAGGCAGCGAGGCAAACGCCGTCGACTGCTCGCGCTGGCGACGTAGAATATCCAGGGCGCCAGCATCGAAGTACTCGATGGCAGCCGCATGGGACAGGACGGGACGCACAGAATCGGTGAAGGACACGGCCTTGTCTTCGCTGTCGAAGAAGCAGCTCACGCCCCAAACGACCGCGGGTGCCACCTGCAGGGCAATCTCGAGTTCGGTGATGACACCGATTGTGCCACACGCACCGATAAACAGATCGATGGCATCCATATCGTCAGCAACGAAATAGCCCGAAGCATTTTTTGTCTTGGGCATGGTATAGCCGGGAAGATCGAGCTCGAGTGTACGGCCCGCTGCCGTCACGAGCGACAGGTGGCGGCCCTGGGCAAAAGCCTCGCCGCGCCGAAGCTCAAGCAAATCGCCATCAGCCAGCACGACGTGGAGTCCCGTGATATGTGGGCGCATGGGGCCGTAGGCGTAGCTGCGGGCACCGGAGGCGTTACATGCCGCCATGCCGCCCAGACAGGCAGACGCCTCGGTGGGATCGGTGGGAAAAAACTGCTCGGGAGCCTCTTGGAACTCCTCGTAGGCCTCAAGCGATGCCTGGTCCCAACCAGCGGTCGGCAGCACCTTCTTGCTCAGCTGCTTGCGCAGCTCCGAGAGCACAACGCCCGGCTCCACGCGCAGCAGAAATTGGCCTTGTTCATCGCGGCGAAGGCCCAAATAGCGATTCATACGGGAAGTATTGAGGATATGCCCGCCGTGGGGCACGGCGCCGGCGGCAAGGCCGGTTCGGGCGCCCTGAACCGTTACCGGAACACGCTCGGCATGGAGCTTTTCCAAAATGGCACGGACCTCGTTTTCCGTTGTCGGAAACGAGATGCTCGAGGCCTCGCCCGATGCGCGAGATTCATCGCGGCCATACTCTTCGAACTCGTCGGTGAAGGGTTTGATGGTTGCAGACACGCGAACTCCCCCTTTAGCTAACTACAGTGTTTGCAGGGAGATGTTACCGCATCGTTTCGTCGACGTGTTCGAGACCGTCTCCATAATTGGCGTTTTTTACGTTCGTGCAATTCGGCGAGCGGCTTGATTTCCTCGGCAGACGATGCTTTTGACACATATGGCCCCGCCGTCGCCGACCGCGCGATTGTCGCTCGAAAAAAGTTGGAGTATTTTTTGCCGCCTTTTACCTGCGGAGACGCCAATCCGTCAAGCATTTGGTCAGAAATTGGTCAAGTAGCGGCTGATAAGGTCGGCGTCGACAGCCAAAACCGATAGAAGTTTTGGCCCAGAAGCAGGGAGGTTCCCATGGCATATTACTGGCCCCAGTACGGCATCGCCATCGAAGTCGACGACGATCCCCATCTCCTGCCTTTCGACGAAGAGGCGTTCCCCGATACGACGGTCTACCACGTTACCACCGATGTGATCTGCGACCCCGAGTCGTTCTCGGCGCTCGCCCACCACATCGCGCATATCCACGACATCGAGCTCCCTCCCGACTTCGACGAGCTCGTCTACTCGCGCCGTCTGATGCTTCACATGCTCTTTGGAGCGGACCCGTCCACCTTTGCGCGCGTCTATACCGCCAAGGATGCCGCATGAGCGCGAAGAAGCCACCCCACTTTGCAGGCCTGGGTCGTCGCAAGAAGCTCATCGTTGCCTGCTTGGCCATCGTCTGTGCCCTTGTCGCCGTAGGACTATACGTTTGGCAGTCGCAGCCCGTACCCGAGGCGGGCGCTTCGGTTACGACGGCCGAGGGCAAAACGCGCCAGGAAATCCAAGATGAGCTCGACGCCATCGTCCGCGACAACATGATGACGATTTCGGTCGCGCCGGTCGCTCAGCTGCAGGAGGACGGCAAACTGCGCGTCAACGTGCAAAACGTCCAAGACAATAAATTTCCCCAGCGATTCCGCGTCATCCAAAACGACGAGACCATGTACGAATCCGGTGTGGTCGAGACCGGCAAGACAATCGAGACGTGCCCCGCCGGCGACATCAAAGAAGGCGAGGCGTACATCGAGATCCAGGCACTCGATGCAAAGACCCTCGACAGCCACGGCAATCCGACACGTGTCAAGGTACGGGTTGAGCAAACCGAGAACTAGCCTTCCGGCCGACACGGCACCGCATGCAATTCACCAGCATTCGTCCAATCATCGCGGGGACGGCCCGCGGCGAATAGAAAGGAACGACCATGGACATCACCAGGAACATGAACGGAGTCAGAGCGCTCGTCGTGGGCACAGGGCTCGCGCTCGCGCTCGCAATGGGCGCCGCCCCGACGCCAGCTATGGCAGCCGGGCGCGTTGGAACCACGAAGGTAATGGTCAGGACCGAGATCGACAACGTTGAGTTCAAAGTTCCGACGGTTATTCCCTTCGTCGCCAAGGCCGACGGCACGCTTCAGGGCCCCTCAGAAGACGCGACCACCATCGACAATCATTCGGCCTACGGCATCCATGTCACCAACATGAAGATCGACGCCATGAACACCTGGACCATTGCCGCCGACGCCAAGGCCGGAACCGCGCAGAACTCCATCGACTTTAAGGTCGGCCCCGACGGCGCGCTCCAGAACGCCAGCGCCGCCGCGCAAGGGACGGGCCTCGATCTTTCCAAGAATGCAGCCTTCGACATGGGCTACCAGGGCATTGCCGGCGGCACGGACAAAATCAAGCTCAAGACAAGCGGAAACGTCGCCCGCGTCACGCGCGACATCTTCCGCGTAACCGGCGAAGGCGATCAGGTTGCGACGATCACCTGGACGGTCGAGCCCGGTGCGCACATGGCATAAGGCCGTCGCCCTGGCCGCCGCCGTCAGCATCCTAGCGTTTGGGCCAGCCATGGCCTTTGCCCAGCAAGAACAGGCGCAGGCCGCCACGCAAGTGACGGTCGACCTCTCGGAGCTCGACCGCGGCGACCGCGAGGAACCGTTGGCGCAGACAGGCGACAGACGATGGCTCTTGGCAGCAGGCGCCACAGCAGCAGGCGCGGGAACCGCCGGCCTCGGTCTGCACATCAAACGCAGCCAGAAACAAAACACGGACAGGCCGCACTAAATTAGCTAAGGAGACCCCATGGCATCGAAGAACCTTTTGCCCGTCGTCGCACTCTGCGGCGCGCTCGCAACCGGAACGCCTGTCGCCGCTTGGGCGACTCCCGTCATGGCAGACTCCTTACCAGTAGCCCTAAGTTCCGCACCAAATCCGTCGAGCGCCATTGCGTGCGAGCGTTTTTCGATCGCACAGGCCGTGATCTCAACCTCGGGATGCCTTCGTCGTAATACGGACGGCTCGATAGTCGTGGATATCAAGCGTTCGAACAAGGCAAACGGCTCCCAGGCGGGGTGCGCCGTCTGCACGTGGCGCTCGGTTGTGCTCGATGCAGATGGCGATCCATGCAATTTAGAGCTGCGCATCGACATCGCTTCGGTCGATGACTCGGCGAACGGAGCGAAGGTCGCCTTCGACGGTGCGTTTTTCGAGAAAGGAGGCGGTATATGTCTGGGCTGCGCCGCCGCGAATGCAGACGATGCGCAGCCCACCCTCTCATTCACGGCATCGTTGCGGCTGACCAAAGCCGGTACCGATGTTATCGCGGCGGGAGAAGCGTCCCTGCTGTTCTACGCCGTCAGCACCAAAGACACAGACGCTCATTTCGAGAAGCCAGCCGGATCACTCAGCCTTACACGAGGGATAGAGGCAGGCCCTATTGAAATCGATGCCCACGCGCAAAGCAGGCAACGCATTCTTGCCGACCCGGCGCTTCTCGAAATGGAGTGGAACGGATCCGGAGCCATCGGAATTCTCCCCTCCGCGCTTGACGCCAAGACGCTCCCCCCAAACGACGAACCCATCAACGCAACCATACAAGAAGAGAGCGCGGACAAAGAAGCAGGTGCGGGCGACACGCCGTCGCCGACAAACAGCGTCCCAGCTTCTCTCGAAGCGCCGAATGAGCCCGCTGCCGATCCAAACGATCCCGAGCTCGCGGACAGTCTGGGGCTTGCTGATCCTCAAGAGATCGATGAAGGTAACTGCTGCGTGCTTGCCGCGCTCGACCACACAGAGGTCATCGACGCTGCGAACATCGAAGTTGCCGCCGCCAATCAGCCCGTCCGCAAGTCGGCTATCATCGCATTTCCTGAATCCATCGAAGTCGTCTTTTTGCCATCGGGCGAGGTCGTGGCCCCAACACTGCTCACCTTGTTGGGCGCCAAGAATACTCGAAACGAAATTAAAAAGGTCACAGTTGTCGACCCTGCAACCACCGCCAAGCTGCGTCTATACGCCGTTGCTCCAGACGGAGGCAAGACCTTGGAATTCGATGGCGACACACTCCTGGCCTGGCGACGTCTGGACATTATGCAAGACGTCTCGTATCAGATCGAACTCGAAGGGTTTGATCGTGCCCGCGATGCCAATATCATCGCCGCGGCTATTGAATCCCCACAGCGGCTTATGACACTGCGCTTTGAATACTATCCCTATGTCCCGACAACCACCTGAGGCTTAAATGCCGCGCATCATTCCTAATACCACTTATATAACGTATTAGATGAGTCGCGATGTACCTCGCATTTCGTTCTGCTACGATTGCCACGTTGGCATCAATACAGGAGGGCTCATGCCGGGCTTGGGAACAATCATCAACGTTGTGCTTTTAGTTGCGGGCGGTCTTTTGGGATTAGCGGGCGGCCGCTTCATTACACCACGCATCCAAGACACGCTCATGAAAGCATCGGGGCTGTGCGTCCTGTTTATCGGCCTTGGCGGCACCATGCAAAAGATGCTCCTTATCGATGGGAAGGCGCTAGCGACCACCGGCACCACCATGCTCATCGTCTCGTTCGCCCTCGGCTCGCTCATCGGCGAGGCCATCAACTTGGAGGCCGCCATCGAGAACCTTGGCGAATGGCTCAAGCGCAAAACCGGCAGCGAGGGCGATAACGAGTTCACCAACGCTTTTGTCTCGACTTCACTCACCGTGTGTATCGGCGCCATGGCCATTGTGGGATCGATCCAGGACGGTCTGCTCGGTGACTGGTCAACGCTTGCCCTGAAAGGCGCATTGGACTGCATCATCGTCTGCACCATGACGGCGTCGCTTGGCCGCGGCTGCATTTTCTCCGCCCTGCCCGTCGCCGTGTTCCAGGGGACGATCACGTTGTTTGCCGGCGCGCTCTCCCCCATCATGACTACGGCAGCCCTCAACAGCCTTTCGCTCGTAGGCTCCATGCTCATCTTCTGCGTCGGCGTCAACCTCATCCGTCCTCAGACCTTCCGCACGGCCAATATGCTCCCCTCCGTCGTCATCGCCGTCATCTACGCCCTCCTGTTCTAAATCTATCAACGCAGCGGTATCTCGAACACCTGTTTGATGCTGTGCTATGATATGAGGTCACCGTGGCTGCGTTCGAGAGGAGGAGCGGTGGCCGACCAGGACATCAAGATGCTCATCGAGCGCATTATGGCCGAGGCCCGGACCCATCAGTCTGCCCGCTTCTCACATGAAGTCTATGCAGACGAGCCGATTCTCAAGACCGGCCGACAGATGCAGAATTTCCTTCCCGACCAGTACCGCAAGATGCGCGAGATATCGCGCTGGCAGGATGACCCCAAAGGCGGCGCGGGTCGCTGGCTTTCGGAAGCCGAGCTTTTCTACCGCCAAGGCCTGCTGATGGCCGACTTTGAAGACGACTGCCCCTACAACGGCACATTCAAGTCGTACTTTCCCACCTACAACGCCATGAGCGATCGGCAACTGCGCGGCTATTTTACTTGGCGCGCCCAAGTGCGACGCGGAACCGTCGAGGAAACGTCTACGTCCTTTGCCTTCCTGTATCTCTATGAGCTGATTTGCGGCATTGGCGTAGATGATCCGCTCGAAGGTTTTAACAAAATCAAGGCCTTTTGGGATGTCTATCGCACCTTCGAGCCCGGCATCGATCGGTTTGCACGCGTGTGGTTGCAGGATTACGCCGTATTCCATGGGCTCGACCCCAAGCTGCTTCGCGACTCTAAAACCGTCATGTTCGATAACGCCCTTATCGAGCTGCGGCGCGCGGTTCGAGACCTTGCGCCCACGCCAGCCTCGTCAGACCTGGTCCCTAAGCGCCGCAAGACCTCCGAGCCCACGCTCCCCCTTCCGCCCGACGAAGCGGGCGAGGAGCGACTCATGGCCGCCATCAATGCCCTCTCCACGTACAACCTCAATAACTCAAGACTCGATCGCAGCCACCATCGCGACCTGTGCCACGTGGCATGCGCCGTGTATGTCCGCATGGCGCGCTACTATGACACGCACCGAAAGACCGGTATCGTGGCGAGCTTGTTTGGGGAGGAGACGGCCATGCCCTATACCATGTTTGCCTCGGCCGTATTCTTTGCGCCCGAGCGCCACGAGGACTGCGAATACCGCTTGGATCCCATCCATATCTACCGTTGCCAAAACGGCTTTTGGGAATGCATGCGAATTCACGGCAGCAGGCAAAAAAGCAGCAAGCTTGGTGAAATGATGCGCGCCTGTGACCAACGCCTGCGCCTGGCCCTAGACCCCACCCACCCCCTGAAGGAGGAGAAAGTCCCCAAATATCTGGCCAAGATCATCGATGACGAGATCGTGGCATGGCTTTCATGGGATGCCACGCACCAGCCCGTCAAGATCGATATCGACCTGAGCCAGCTGGGGCATATCCGGAGTGCCGCCGCACAAACGCGTGAGGCGCTTTTGATTGATGAGGAACGCGAGGACGGCGCACCTGTGGAAGCCGAGGCAGCGGACTCATGGCAACCGGAAGCCGAGCCCGTAGCCGACGCGATTGTCGAGGCGGTCGCGGCACCCATTCGGCAGGACGAGACCGACGAGCCAACCATATCCACCGAACAGTTTGGTGTCGTGGCACCGCTTCTCGCGCCGACGCCCGCGTTCGCAGCTGTTGCGCCCGCTGACGCCACGAACGAACTCACGCCTGCCGCAGACGCCTATCTCCGCGCGCTGCTCGAGCACAACGCAGTACAGGCGGAATCGGCGGTAGTGCAATCGGGGCAGAGCGAGGACATGCTCGTCGACAGCATCAACGAGGCGCTCTTTGACCTGGTGGGAGACACCGTAATTGAATTTAGGGCGGCAGGA
>CATZTY010000035.1 GCA_958424475.1 uncultured Collinsella sp. | reverse complement strand
GCGCTGGTATTTGACGTTCAGCAGGCGAGCGGTAAGCCCGACGATAATCGTCGCCCTGGCACCGCGTGCCCCTTTTGCGACACGGAGGGACTTGCCAACATCATCCAGCGCGATGGTGACTGTATCTGGCTCGAGAATAAGTTCAAGACCTTGCGGGCCACACGTCAGACCGTATTGATCGAGTCTGCCAATCACGACGCCGACCTGGTGACCTATGAACCGGATGAGCTGCATCATGTGATGCGGTTTGCCCTGGGCTGTTGGCAGCAGATGATCGATTCCCAACAGTACCGCAGTGTGCTCATGTACAAGAACAAAGGCCCACTTTCGGGCGGCAGCCTCGTCCATCCACACATGCAGATTGTGGGCCTGGAACAGGAGGACGGCTATGCGGCGCTGACCTCAGCCAACTTTGAAGGCATCAGTGTCTGGCAACAGGGGAGAATCTCGGTCGACATCTCAACCGAACCGATCATGGGGTTCTTTGAGGTCAACGTTTCAGCCCCGCAGGGAATCGCCGCCAGCGATGACACGAGAGACCAAGCCGAGACGGACCTCTTCGCCGATGCGATTCAGGTAGCTCTGCGCTATATCCTGAACGAGCACCATGGTGGTCGCGCAGAGTCGTACAACTTGTTCTTCTACCACATGGACGGTCGGACCATTGCCAAGGCGCTGCCGCGTTGGGTGGTTTCGCCCTACTTTGTCGGGTATCGGCTGGCTCAGGTCAATGCTGAGACCACGCTCGATGTCGATGCGGAGCGACTCCGCGCACATCTGGAGGCGCTCACATCGTAAAGTGAGCGCCCGCACACTGCGGACGGTTTAGCGCGCCATTGCATCGCGGCCGGCCTCGACGCGCTTGCGCTGGGCGGCGCGCTCCTCGCCGGTCAGACGCTCAAAGAAGTGCCCGATAAGCGAGGCGAGCACCTGCTGAAACAACGTTCCACACATGACGGGAAACACAACTTCGCCCGGAAAGTATTGCGTGGCGATGACGGCGCCCGAAGAGATATTGCGCATGCCGCAGGTAAAGCACATGGTGGTCGTTTCGCTATATGGCAGATGCAGCGCGCGGGCGACCAGAATGCCCACGACAAAACCGCTGATGGCGAACACCAGAATAAAGAGGGCGACTTCCAAGCGCACCGCGTTCATGTGCAGCACGTACTCGCTCATGGCGGTGGAGTTGGACGCGATGACGCCCATCATCATAAATTTGCAGGCGGGCGAGAGCGCGGGGGAGAGTTTCTCGTGTCCCCAGCCGTGCGTGAGCTCGTTGATCACGATGCCGAGCACGGCGGGGATGGCGATCATAAAGGCCATGTTCTGCATCATGCTCGGCATGTCGATCGAGACGGTGGCGCCCAGCAGGAGCTTGAGCGTAAGCGGAATCGTCACAGGGGAGATGACCGAGGACGTCAGGATGATGGTGAGCGCGAGCGGGCCGTTGCCGCCGAACATGCTGATCCACATAAAAGCGGTGACTGCCACGGGCATACTGTATTCGAGCACGATGCCGCAGACAAGGTTGGGGTTGGAACCAAAGAACAACGATCCCATGGCATAGGCCGCGATGGGAATAAGCGCCGCCGAGACGAACAACGCCAGAATCAGGTGCAGCGGACGGTGGAACACCTCGGCTACCTGGTGAAAGGTGTTGCTGAGCGCACCTTGGAACGTCATAAAGGCAAACAAGGTGGGAACGATGGGCTTGAGCACGCCGATTTGTTGGGGAAAGAGCACGCCGAGCGCCACGCAAATCGGAACGATGATTTGCATGTGCCCCGCGAGAAACTTGCCCAGTCCAACCCATTGTTTCATATGCTCTTGTGACTCCCTTTGCTCGTGAATCCGTTTTGACTGGATATGCTAGACGCTCACATGTGTCCGTGCGTCAGAAACGCTCGATTATTTCGAGGCTATTACCGGCATCGTTTACCGAAACCGCGGCGTGCTGCGGCGATTTGCGTCCGCGCCGCACGGTATAATAAATCCGTTCAACAGATCTGCCTGCCGAAGTGGGCATACACAGAGGACTCATCGCTATGAACCGTGAGAGGTATCGCGGCGACCTGCCCCTATCGGGGGTGGGTGCCTATGTCATCGCTTAAGACGACGCATCGCTGGGCGGTCGCTCAGCAAAACCCCGAGCTCGAAAAGGATCTTTCGGCTGGTCTGGGCATTCCCGGGCTGGTGGCGCGCATTATGGTCGCGCACGGCATTGGCTCCATCAAAGAGGGCCAATTGTTTTTGACGCCTTCGCTCGATCGCGACTGGGCCGACCCACTCATTATCCCGGGCATGTCGGTCGTTGCCGACCGCGTCGAGCGTGCTATTCGCAACCACGAGCACATTGCAGTCTTTGGCGATTTTGACGTTGACGGTATTACGTCGACCTGCCTGTTGACCGAGGCGCTGCGCACGTTTGGCGCCGATGTCACGCCGTTTATTCCGCATCGCTTTGATGAGGGCTACGGTCTTTCGCGCGCGGCGCTCGACCGCGTTAACGAGCTCGCTCGCCCCCAGCTGATCGTGACCGTCGATAACGGCATTGCCGCCAAGGAAGAGGTTTCCTATTTGGAGGACCTGGGGATCGATTTGGTGGTCACGGACCATCACGAGCCCTCCGACCAGGTGCCGCAGGGTGTGCCCCTGACTGACCCCAAGCTCGAGGACGAGGGCCCCTCGCGTGAGCTTGCCGGTGCTGGTGTGGCGCTCAAGCTGGTGCAAGTCCTGGGTGAGCGCCTGGGCAAGCCGTCGTATTGGCGTTCGCTAATCGAGGTCGCGGCGCTGGGCACCGTGTCCGACATGATGCCGCTCACGCCCGAGAACCGCGCGCTGGTTGCCGAGGGCATCCAGCAGATGCGCGTAACCGCTCGCCCCGGCTATATCGCGCTTGCCGCGCTCGCCAAGGCGGACCTTTCGAGCATTACGGCGGATGGCCTGTCATTCTCGCTCATTCCCCGCTTAAACGCTGCCGGTCGCATGGCTGATCCCAAGCTGGCGCTCGACCTGCTGCTTGCCCGCGATCCCATCGAAGCAAGCGCACTGGCGGCTGAGCTCGAGGAAATCAATCGCCAGCGCCGTGAGATCGAGGCGGAGCTCACGCGCGATGCCATGGCAAAGGTCGAGGAGACCTATGACGGCGGACGCGCGATCGTCGTGGGCGGCGAAGGCTGGCACGAGGGCGTCAAGGGCATCGTGGCAAGCCGTCTGACCAACCGCTACCACGTGCCGGCGCTGCTGTTCTCGATCGAGGACGGTATCGCGCGCGGCTCTGGTCGCTCGGTGGGCAAAGTTAACCTGTTTGACGCCATCGAGCGCTGTTCCGACCTGATGATTCGTCGCGGCGGACATGCCGGTGCGGTGGGTGTGACTATCGAGGCATCCAAGCTCGACGAGTTCCGCCGTCGCCTTTCCGCCGTGTTGTCCGAGCTTCCCGCCGAGGACTTTGAGGACACCGACGAGGTTGCCGCCACGGTCGACCTTTCCGAATTGAATATCGAGACCATCGAGCAGATTTCCCGCCTTGAGCCGTTTGGCCAGGGTAATAAGGTGCCGCTGCTGGCTGCCGAGGGCGTGACGATGTGTGATCGCGCCGTGGTGGGTAAGACCGGCGAGCACATGCGCTTTGTGGCGACCGATGGCGCCGCGAGCGTGCCGGCCATTATGTTCCGCGTGCCGCAAATCGATAAGCTCATCAACTGCGATAGCGCTGTCGACTTGGTGTTCGAGGCCGTTGCCGAGCATTGGCAGGGTCGTGTGAAGCCCAAGCTCATGGTCAAGGATGTTCTGGTCCGCGATACCACGCTGCCCAGCGTCGACGATCCGGCATGCGAGCTTCGTCGTGGCGTGCAGCCGGCGGATTCCGGCCTGCGCTTGGAGTCGCGCAAGCGCGAGACGCTCGCCCAGCTTTCCTATACCGAGCTCACGCGCTCGCTTATCCATAGCTTTATCGGATCGAACCAGCCGCACCGCGCGCAGGTTGAGGCGCTCGACGCCTTGGCCGATCACCAGAGTGTCTTGGCGGTTATGGGAACGGGCCGCGGCAAGTCGCTCATCTTCCATGTGCATGCCGCGCGTGAGGCGGTGCTTCGCGGACGTGCGAGCATCTTTGTCTATCCGCTGCGTGCGCTTGTTGCCGACCAGGCCTATCACCTCTCGTCGACGATGGCATCGCTTGGCATTGGCGTTGGCGTGCTGACCGGCGAGACCGTGGAGGCCGCACGCGATGACGTGTTCGCTGGCCTAGCTTCGGGCCGCACCGGTATCGTGCTCACGACGCCCGAGTTCCTATCTATCCACCGTGACCGCTTCGCGCGTTCGGGCCGCATCGGCTTTGTCGTTATCGATGAGGCGCATCATGCCGGTCTTGCCAAGGGCGGCGACCGCAGCGCCTATCTCGACATGCCCGATATCCTCAAAGCCCTGGGCGACCCGGTCGTTATGGCTGCGACGGCCACCGCGACGGCTCCGGTCGTGGCCGAGCTTGCCCGCATGCTGCCGATCACTCGCACGGTGGTCGACGAGACGGTGCGCGAGAACCTGCAGCTCGAGGACGACCGTGATCTTGCAAGTCGCGAGAACCGTTTGGTGTCGATTGTGGCGACGGGGGAAAAGACCGTCATCTACGTCAATTCGCGCGACCAGTCCGTGGCGCTCGCCAAGACGTTGCGCAAGCGTGTGCCCGATTGCGCAACCCATATCGCGTTCTATAACGCGGGGCTTGCGCGTTCCGATCGCCGTCGCGTGGAGGAAGCTTTCCGAGACGGCAGCCTCAGCTGCATCGTCTCGACATCTGCCTTTGGCGAGGGCGTCAACCTGCCCGATATCCGCCATGTCGTGCTCTATCACATGCCGTTTGGCGGCATTGAGTTTAACCAGATGAGCGGCCGCGCCGGTCGCGATGGCCAGCCCGCCGTGATCCATCTGCTCTATTCGTCGCGCGACGCCCGCATTAACGAGCGCCTGCTCGACTGCTATGCGCCCGAGCGCGACGAGCTCGTCACGCTCTATCGCGCACTGCAGACCATGTGGCGCTCCAACCGCGGCAAAACCGGGGACGATTCCTTTAGCGCGAGCGATATCGACATCGCGCAGATGTGCCTTGCCATCGATGCTCGCACGCCGGTCGACGAGCGTTCGGTGGAAAGCGGCCTGGGAATCTTCGAAGAGCTTGGTTTTTGTCGCGTTTCGGGGTTTGACGACACCCGTCGCATCGCGATGGCCGAAAACCCCGGCCGCGTGCAATTGAGTAGGTCAATTCGCTATTTGGAGGGCTTGCGCTCGCGCATGGAGTTTTCGGCTTTCCGGAGCTGGGCGCTCGATTCGTGCGCTTCTGATATGCTAGCCAAAGTTAACCGCCCGATCGTACCGCGGGCCTAGGGGAAGGGGACCTCGATGGATGCCGCAGCCCGTACCGCCCATGATTCCACCCTCCAGCCGTTTTCGGAGATGGAGCACTATAAGCATGCCGATGAGCTGCCGCCCGAGATTATGGCGGACAGCTACGACAAGCTGGAGCGCCTGTGCCTCAAATATATGAATGAGGACGACTTTTCTAAGGTGGAGCAAGCCTACTGCTTTGCCGCCGAGAAGCACTGCAACCAAAAGCGCCGCTCGGGCGAGATGTACATTAACCATCCCGTCGAGGTTGCCATCATTTTGGCCGATCTCAAGATGGACTGCGATGTGGTGTGCGCCGCGCTGCTGCACGATACCGTCGAGGATACCGAGACCTCGCTCGCCGATGTTTCCGGCCTGTTTGGCGATACGGTGGCCGAGCTCGTCGATGGCGTGACCAAGCTCACCAACATCGAAGTCGACAGCATGGACGAGAAGCAGGCGCTCACGCTGCGCAAGATGTTCCTTGCCATGTCCAAGGACATTCGCGTCATCATCGTTAAACTTGCCGACCGTCTGCACAACATGCGAACGCTGGCAGCCCTGCGCGAGGATCGTCGCCTGTTTAAGGCTCGCGAGACCATGGACGTGTACGCGCCCTTGGCCGACCGCCTGGGCATGAGCTCTATTAAGTGGGAGCTCGAGGACCTGTCCTTCTTCTACCTGGAGCCCGATGCCTACCAGCGCATCGCGCGCATGGTGGCTGAGTCGCGCGAGGTCCGCGAGCGCTACCTTGCCGAGACCATCAAGACGCTTACCGATGAGCTCAACCGCATTGGTCTGGAGGACTTCCAGATCAACGGCCGCTCCAAGCACTATTGGTCCATCTACCAAAAGATGAAGCGCAAGGGCAAGGAGTTCTCCGAGATCTACGACCTGGTGGCGCTGCGCGTAATTACCCATTCGGTGCGCGATTGCTACTCCACGCTCGGTGCGGTGCATACGCTGTGGCACCCCATGCCTGGTCGCTTTAAAGACTATATCGCCATGCCCAAGGTCAATAACTACCAGTCGCTCCACACGACGGTCATCGGCCCCACGGCTCGTCCGCTCGAGATTCAGATTCGAACCTACGAGATGCATGAGCAGGCCGAGTACGGCATTGCCGCCCACTGGCTGTATAAGAAATCGGGCGGATCGTCTGCCTCCAAGACCAACGATGCGCAGCGTCTGGACGATCAGATTAACTGGCTCAAGCACTCACTCGACTGGGCGGCGTCTGACGAGATCACCGATGCCAAGGAATACCTGCACTCGCTGAAGGTCGACTTGTTTGACCAGGAGATTTTTGTCTTTACGCCCAAGGGCGAAGTCATGGCACTTCGTGCCGGCTCCACGCCGCTCGACTTTGCCTACGCCGTTCACACCGAGGTGGGCAACCACTGCGTCGGCGCTAAGATCAACGGTGCGGTGGCCCCGCTCACGCACGAGATCAAGACGGGCGACCGTGTCGAGATCCTGACCAACAAGAGTTCCAAGCCGTCGCGTGATTGGCTCAAGATCGTTAAGACACCTTCCGCCAAGTCAAAGATCCGCCGTTACTTCGCCGCCGCGACCAAAGACGATGACGCTGCTGCCGGTCGCGATATGCTGGCCAAGGACCTGCGCAAGCGCGGGTATGGCATCTCTACGCCGCGATCCACGCGTGCGCTCAACGCCGTGGCGGAGCAGTTTAACTTCAAGCAGCTCGAGGACCTGTTTGCCGCCGTCGGCGCCGGCAAGGTTGCCCCGCGCGCTGTGGGTAACAAGGTCGAGCAGATTTTGGACCCCAAGCCCGAGGAACAGCTCACCAAGGCCGAGGCTATCGCCGAGGTCGTGAAGCAGCCCGCTCGCGGCTCCAACCGCAAGCCGCAAAAGCGCGGCAAGAGCGCCAGTAACGGCATTATCGTCAAGGGCGAGAGCAACAGCGGTCTGCTTGTCCGTCTGGCGCATTGCTGCAATCCGGTGACGGGCGACGATATCGTCGGCTTCATCACGCGCGGTCGCGGCGTTTCGGTGCATCGCGCCAACTGCCCCAACGTCAAGGGTCTTATGGAGCATCCCGAGCGCATGATCGAAGTGGAGTGGGACGGCGCTGCCGACACCCTCTTCCAGGTCGAGATCGTGGTCGAGTGCCTGGACCGCATGGGCCTGCTCAAGGATGTCACCATTGCCATTGGCGATGCGGGCGGTAATATCCTTTCTGCCGCCACGTCGACCAACCGCGAGGGTATTGCAACCCTGCGCTTTATGGTCGAGATCTCGGACGCGAGTGGTCTGGATCCGCTGCTGGCCTCTATCAGCAGCGTCGACTCGGTCTACGACGCGCGCCGCCTGATGCCCGGCGAGGGTGGAGCCCAGCTTAAGCGCCGCGTTTAGTCGCGACGAACGTGCCACATTATTGATATTCGCTACACTCGAGGCATCGTTTGATGCCTCGAGTTCTATAGAGAGGAGAGGGACATGAGTGCTGTGTCCTTGGATTTAACTCCCAAGGGATCGGTCGAGATCGAGACGCTCGTAAACGGTCCCATTCAGACCAATAGCTATGCTGTTATCTCGGACAATGAGTGCGTGATTATCGACCCCGCATGGGAAGGCGGGCGCTTGGTGGAGCATATTCGAGCCGAGCGTCCTGGCGTACGCATGCTTGGCGCCGTATGCACTCATGGCCATGCCGATCATGTTGGTGGTGTTGCCGGCGTGCGAACCACCGTTGGCGAGGGCTGCCAGTATGAGCTGTGTGCTAAGGATGTGGCGGTGCCGCATGCGAACATCGAGGAACAGCGAGCTATGTGGGGCATTGAGACGCCCGACCCCGGGGAGCCGACGCGCCTGCTCGCCGAGGGCGATGCAATCGAGGTGGGCGATATCTGCCTGCAGGTGATCGAGACACCAGGGCATACGCCGGGCGGGATCGTCTTGTTTGCTGCCACCGAGCAGGGGAACATTGCCTTTGTGGGCGACACCCTGTTTCCGGGTGGGCACGGCCGCACCGATCTTTCTGGAGGAGATGAGGCGGCGATTC
>CATZTY010000034.1 GCA_958424475.1 uncultured Collinsella sp. | reverse complement strand
CATCTTGATCTGCGGAGCTTCCTCTGCCTCGTGAACGTCGTTATCGATCTGTTTAATCTCGTCTACCAGCATACGGCTCGAGATGCGCGTAACGCCCTTGCCCATGACGACGGCCTGGATCGTGCCGTCGCTCGATACCACGGAGCACGCGCGACCTTCCTCACGTGCCTCGATGCAGAGCTTCTGCACCACGGTATCGGCCGAAACACCCGTCGGCGAAAACTCAATGCGCACGCCGCGGGCCGGTAGGTTGGGGCGCTCGCTGGAGATATTGCCCGCGCCGTCAAACACGATTACGGCCTCGTAACGGCCCTGGGCAAAGGCGGCGACGTCGTTGATGAGGGCGGTGCGCGCCATATCGTGAACGTCGCTGGAATACGGATCGTCGGAATGGTCGTACACGAGCTTTTCGTAGCGCGGCGTGCAGTGGATCACGTTGTAACCGTCGACCACCAGCAGCTCAGGCTTATTGGAGTGCACCGTCGAGACTGGGTCGGCGATAGCCTGCGCAAACGCATTGCCGCCCACGCCATAGGTCGCAGCCGAAACAATCGGCTTGGCCGAGCCCTCGCCAAAGCGCTTGGCCTTGGACTTGGCGCGGTTCTTCTTGGACATGCGCTACTCCTCCCCCATGAGCTCGCCGGCATTGCGGCGCAGCCACTCAAAGCACAGCGCGGTGGTCGCCTGGGCAACGTTGAGACTCTCGGTCATGCCGCGCTGGGGAAGCTTGGTCAAAAAGTCGCATTTCTCGAGCACCAGGCGCGAGATGCCGTCGCTCTCGGAGCCCATGACGAGCGCCACGCGGCCCTCGAAGGGGGCATCCCAGCAGCTGCCCTCGGCGTGCTCGGAGGCACCGCCCACCCAAAAGCCACCGGCCTTGAGGTCGTCGAGTGCACGGGCGATATTGGGAACCTGCGCGATAGGCAGATGCATGACGGCGCCGGCGGAAGTCTTGTAGCTGCCAACGGTCACGCCGGCAGCGCGCTTGTTGGCAATGATGACACCGGCCGCGCCCACAACCTCGGCGGAGCGCACGATGGCGCCAAAGTTGCCGTCGTCGGTCACATGGTCGAGTACCACGACGAGCGCCGGGCCGTCACCCGCGCGGTCGAGGATATCGGCGACATCGGCATAGGGGAAATTACCCACCTCGAGCGCAATGCCCTGGTGAGCGCCATGGCTCGACAGCGCATCGAGCCGTGCACGCGGCACGTACTTAATGCGGACACCCGCGGCATTGAGGTCATCGATCAGGCGCGACAAGGCGGCATCGCGCTCCCCGCCCTCAGCGATGAGCGCGCACTTAACGGGAAAGCCGGTACGCAGCGCCTCGGCGGCAGCACGGCGACCTTCGATAAACTCGCCCTTGGGAGCCTGGACAGCATCGCGGTTGCGATCTCGCTGCGGACGCGCAGCTTGAGCTTGGGTGCGATCGCGCTGGCCCTTGGGAGCGGCAGCGCGATCATTGCGGCGAATCGGACGCGAGCCAGAAGCAGCCTGCCTACCGCCACGAGGCGCACGCTTGCGATTGTCGGCCATAAAGCGGCCTCCTTTAAATAATTTTCAAACAGGACAAAAGAAGCGACCGCTTAAGACGAATAGCTCAAGCGGTCGGTACGGGTTTTCCAAGTGCCCGAGATTGCCGTGAAAGAGGAGCGACGCGTACTTGAGTACGCGAGCGACGGTTTGAACGGCAAGGTCGGGTGCTTGGGAAACCCGCGGGGATTAGAGAGATTTGATACGAGTGCCGGCGGCGGTATCCTCAATGGTGAGGCCCAGGTCCTTGAGCTGGTCGCGGATGGCGTCGGCCAGATCCCAGTTCTTGGCGGCACGGGCCTCGGCGCGGGCCTCGAGAATCTTGGCAGCAGCCTCGTCCACGTCGTCGCCCGTGTAGGCGACCAGGCCGGCGGCAACGCCTAGCAGACCCAGCGGCAGCTCGACCTTGGGCTCGGGGAGCTCAACGCCAAGCGTATCGAGCAGCTCGGCCAGCGTGTCGGCGGCGGCAAGCGCGGCGGCCTTGTCAGCAGCGTCGCCCGCCTGCTCCAGGTACTGGTTGCACTCGGTCACAAAGCCAAAGACGGCACCCATGGCACCGGCGGTGTTAAAGTCGTCGTCCATGCACTCCTTAAAGGCAGCACGAGTCTCAGCGGCCTTGGCGGCAAATGCCTCGGCGGCAGCCACATCGGCATCGGCCGTCGCATGGTTCGCGGCCCAGCGCAGGTTCTCGACCGTACCGGCGATACGCGTGAGCGAGTTCTCGGCACCCTCCAGGCGCTCCCAAGAAAAGTCGAGCGGCGAGCGATAGCTCGTCTGCAGCATCAGCAGGCGCAAGGCGGCAGCGGAGTGCTGCTCGAGCACCTCGGCCAGCGTAAAGAAGTTTCCGAGCGACTTGGACATCTTCTCGCCGTCTACCAGCAGCATGCCCGTGTGCATCCAGGTGTTGGAGAAGCCCTGGTGCCAGGCGCAGGTGGCCTGGGCGCACTCGTTCTCGTGATGCGGGAAGGCAAGGTCGGAGCCGCCGCCGTGGATGTCGGAGTGCCCAGGTAGCGATGCACCATGGCGGCGCACTCGGTGTGCCAACCGGGACGGCCCTCGCCCCAGGGGCTCGGCCAGCTGGGCTCGCCGGGCTTGGCGGCCTTCCACAGGGCAAAGTCGAGCGGGTCGTTCTTGTCCTCGTTCTCCTCGATGCGCGCACCCACCATCAGGTCGTCGATGTTGCGGCCCGAGACCTGACCATAGTTGGGATCGCTGCGCACGGCAAAGTACACATCGCCGTTATCGGCTGCGTAAGCGTGGCCCTGCTCGATAAGCGTCTTGATCATGGCGATCATGGGGCCGATCTCCTTGGTGGCGCGGGGGCGCACATCGGGATCGAGCACGTTGGCGGCGCGCATGACGCCGATGAACTTGTCGGAGAACTCCGTCGCGACCTCGGCGGCAGTGCGGCCCTGCTCGTTGGCGCGCTTGATGATCTTGTCGTCGACATCGGTGAGGTTCTGGGCGAACGTGACCTCGTAGCCGCTCGCGATGAGCCAGCGTCGAATCACATCGAAGCTGATGAACGTGCGGGCATTGCCGATGTGGATGTTGTCGTAGACCGTGGGGCCGCACACGTACATGCGGACCTTGCCGGACTCGATGGGCTGGAACTCTTCCTTTTTATGGGTAGCGCTGTTGTAGATACGCATTCGTTACTCCTTAACGATTTTCTGTAGCAGGCAGACGGCCCAGGCGCCGATTCCCTCGCCTTGGCCTTCCCAACCGAGCTTTTCGGTCGTGGTGGCGGCGACGCCCACGTTTTCGACGTCAACGCCCAGGGCATGGGCAAGGTTGGCGCGCATGGCATCGCGGTGCGGGGTGATCTTGGGTTGCTGACAGGCAATGGTGCAATCGGCATCGACAAACTCAAAGCCCAGCTCGCGCGCGTAGTCCATCACGCGGGCGAGCAGCACCATCGAATCAGCACCCTCGTAGGCAGGATCGGTGTCGGGGAATAGCTTGCCGATGTCTCCCCCGCGGCAGGCGCCCAGAATGGCATCGGCCAAGGCGTGCGCGAGCACATCGGCATCCGAGTGGCCCAGCAGGCCGCGCTCGTAGGGAATGTCGACCCCGCCGATGATACATCGACGTCCCTCCACCAAACGGTGGACGTCGTAGCCGTGGCCAATGCGCAGGTTACTGAACATGGGGAAGGTCCTCTCCCTCGGCCATACGGCCAAGCAGAATCGCGGTTACGGGACGCAGGTCCTCGGGCACCGTCACCTTAAGGTTGTCGCGCGGGCTCTGGACGCAGCGGACGCGCCCACCCATGCGCTCGACCAGCGATGAATCGTCGGTACCGATAAAACCCTCGGCAATGGCTGCAGCATGGGCGCGCTTCATAGCATCGACGCTAAAGATCTGCGGCGTCTGCGCTGCCCAGTAAAGCTCACGCGGCGGCGTCTCGACGATATTGTCGCCATCGACGATCTTGAGCGTGTCGATCGCGGGCTGACCGCACACGACACCGTCGAGCGAGCGGTCGCCCATGAGCACGTCGATAGCGTGGTCGATGGCCTCGGTCGTAATGAGCGGACGAGCGCCATCGTGGATGGCGACATATTCGAAACCCGCCGGAACCGCATGCACGCCGGCACGGGTGGAATCCTGACGGGTATCGCCGGCATCGGCAAAGCTGATGGGCGTGTCATAGTCAAACGGGTCGATGGCCAGGCGGCGCATCTCGGCACGGCGCTCGGCAGGACACACCACCACGATGTGGCCGACCTTGTCGCTCCGATCGAACGCGCGGATGGACCAGCTCATGAGCGGACGGCCCGCCACGTTAACGAGCTGCTTGCCGCCGGGATTTCCAAAGCGCTGGCCGCTGCCGCCGGCAACGACCACGGCGCATACGGGCGCCATTATGCGTTCCCCTGTTTGGTGCCCTTCATGCGGTACAGGGAGTCCGCAAGAATGGCAGGGTTGTTGACGCCAAAGTCGCCCAGGCGCTCCGGATCCTCGCTGATGTCGTCCATGAGCTCCTGCAGCGAGCCATACTCGTCGACGATCTTCTCGGCCACGCCGTCGCGCACGACGGACACGCGCGAAAGCGTGCGCAGGCCCAGCGGCGTCATGACGGAGTCCTCGTCCAGGTCGTCGTAACCCAGAACCGCCGCCACATGCTGTGGGTCGGACAAGTCCTTAGGCGTCATGCGAGCGAGCTCAGCGCGGATCTTCTCGGCGTTTGCCTCGGAGGAATCACTCGCGTAGTCGCGAATCATCAGGTCGTACTCGGTATCCATACTGGAGCCGGCGAGCTGCTCGAGCTGCATCTGCACGAGCTTGCCCTGGTTGCCCAGCTTGACAATGCAATCTTTAAGCTCGGTCTTTGCCTGCTGCATGATCTCGAAGCTCGAGAAAATACCGGTAATGTCGGCGAGCGTAACGTAGTCGTCGAGCTCGAGGGCCGTCAGGCGCAGCAGGGAGCGATCGAGCGACTGACGGGTAGTCTGGAGCGTGGCGACGAGCTGGTTGACCGAGCTCATGATGGTGGTGACGGGCTGAATCTCGTAGCTCTTGCCGTGAACGTACACGTTGACGACGGCACGACGGGCCGAGACCGAGATCACGATGGCATCGGTGAGCACCGACATGCGAGCGGCGGTACGGTGACGCATGCCCGTCTCGCTCGTGGCAAGCGAGGGATCGGGATTGAGGTGGAAGTTGGCGCGCAGGATCTGGGTGAGGTCGCCGTCGATGACGATGGCACCGTCCATCTTGGAGAGCTCGAACAGACGGTTCGAGGTGAACGAAATGTTGAGCGGGAAGCCGTCGTTACCGGCAGCGAGCACGTTTTCGGTGTCGCCGACGCAGATAAGGGCACCCAGGTGACCGGCGATGATCATGTCGAGGGCGGTGCGGATCGGCTGACCAGGTGCCGTCAGGCGGATGGCCTGTTCCATACGCTTTTGCAGCTCGTTCTTATCCAAGGCATCGCTCCCATCGTATACGCTCCATAAACGCTAAATAGTTTCTCACGGTTTGTCCCCGCGGCGCTTGCGAAATCCGATGCTTACAGAATGAGCGAACACAGCTGAGAGCCCAACCCAAATGGGCTGCTTATGTGGTAGCATCGGGATTCACATGAATGAGGGAGTAGTCGCGTGGCCGGGTTCGCCTCCGGTGGCGCGGCAAGTCAACATACTGGCCGATGCGGCCTGGCTTGCCTTAATGAACGAGACTCGTGGTTGTGCGCGCAGCGCGTACGCCACGGGTCTTTTTTGTTATTCCCCCAAGAGGTACACGCGGGCCCGCCCGCAGAGAGGGAGCCAGACTATGGGACTCGCAGAGCTCGTGTTGCTCGCCGTTGGCCTTTCGATGGACGCCTTTGCCGTTTCCATCTGCAAGGGCCTTGGCATGAAGAAGATCAACCTTAAAGTTGCCGTGGTGCTCGGCTTGTTCTTTGGCGGCTTTCAGGCCGGCATGCCCGTAATCGGATGGGCGCTCGGCAGTCAATTCATGGGCATCATCGGACCCATCGACCATTGGATCGCCTTTATCCTTTTGGCCTTTATCGGCGGCAAAATGCTGTGGGAAGCCTTTACCGAAGACGAGGATGAAGGCGACGGCAAGGATGCCGAGAAGATTGACCTGGGCGAGTACCTGATCCTCGCCATCGCCACCTCAATCGACGCCCTGGCCGTGGGCATCTCGTTCGCCGCGCTTTCGGTCGACATCGTTCCCGCCGCATCGCTCATTGGCATCACAACGTTTATCTTCTCCGTCGCCGGCGTTGCGATCGGCCACACCTTTGGCGCGCGCTACGAAAAACCCGCCACCATCGTGGGTGGCGTCGTACTCATCCTCATCGGGCTTAAGATCTTACTTGAGCATCTGGGGATCCTCGCGATATAAAAACGCCTCTCATAAGCCAACGTCAATGTAGGGGTCTCATGCAGAGTTATGCATAATGCCTATTCGTGCAGACTTTTGCATGTCATACTGATATGCAAAAGTCTGCACGTTAGGACATCGCCATGGATACTCTTCCCATCACCACACCGCGCCAAGCCGGAATCTACGTGCGCCAGGCGCGCGAGGCGCAGGGAATTACCCGTGCCGCCCTCGCTAAAAAGGCCGGTGTTTCAGAGCGCCTGCTCGCATCACTCGAGCTGGGAGATGCCACCGGTATTCGACTCGACAAGTTGCTGACCGTCTTTAACGCACTCGACATAGGTCTCTTCGCGCAAAGCGATAACGACTCCATCGCATCGCCCTCCGAACATCCGACGACGATAGTGAACCTCCCTATCGCGAACTCGAATACCCTGCCAAAGCCAAGCGTAGGCAGACGACCCACTCGACAAGGAACGCCATCTTCCTATGGTGCCTTGCTGGCCCAAATCGCAGCCGAGCAAGGCCTTTCCGGCACTTCAAACCTCTCCTTTGGCTGCAAGGTTGTGAAATAAATGGCAGAGATGGAGCTCGCGACCCTCATTTGTGGCGAAATCGCCGGCACTCTCCGGCAAGACGAGCATGGACTCTGCAGCTTTGCATACGCCCCAACCTATCGCGGAGCACCGTTATCGCTAACAATGCCGCTTTCCAATCGCACGTATGGCCATAACATCGTCCGCCCGTTCCTATTTGGCCTTTTGCCCGACAGTCAAGAGCAGCGTCGCGCTATTGCCACCGAGCATGATGTTGCATCCAACAACCCCGTCGCCCTCTTGTGCCATATCGGTCTTGACTGCGCGGGGGCCGTTCAGTTTTGTCGAGCCGATCAATTAGACGCTGCCCGCGGCAGGGTCTCGGCATACTGCCCGCTTACCAATTCTCAAATCGCTCACAAGCTCAAAGCAATTCGCGATGACGAAAGCGAGACATGGATGGGCTCCAACGAAAGCTGGTCCCTGGGCGGCAATCAAGGCAAATTTGCACTAGCTTGGCATGATGGCCAATGGTGCGAATGTCTAGGGTCATCCCCCACTACCCATATCTTCAAAAATGGTGTCGTTGGGTTCAAACATCAGGCCTTAAACGAATTCGTCTGCATGAAAACAGCTCGGCGTGTTGGCATTCCAACTGCCAACGTCTCCTATTGCACATTTGAAGACGAAGCCGCGCTCGTCGTTGAACGGTACGACAGAATGGTCAATAGCAGCGGAAATATCGAAAGGCTGCATCAGGAGGACTTTTGCCAGGCGCTCGGTGTATTGCCAAGCCAGAAATACACCGCCGACGGAGGACCAACCACACGAGACATCCAAGAACGACTGATTAACACAGTCCCCCACCACATGAATCTTGTGCTTTTTACCTATATGTTGTTCTATAACGCCATTATCGGAGCGCCTGACGCACACGCTAAAAACTACTCGCTCATCCTAGGCAAAGGCACAAACGCGGCGCTCGCACCCATGTACGATGTTGCATCGGGTTTGGCGTACGAGCGCATGCGCCGCCGGGCGCGCCTCGCCATGAGCGTTGGCGGCGAAAATCGTGTGGGACGCATCGGTCCAGGCGCTATCCGCCGATACCACGGTATGGGCGACCCAGTGCTGGAGGCGGCGCTCACCGATGCCGGGCTATCCGAGAAGTTTTGCTTTGCGACCATGATGGACCTCGCCTATGAGGTACCCATTTGCATGGAAGAGGTCATGAACGAATACGCCAACCTGCCCGGCATGGCGGACCTGCGCGAGCATATGCTCGGCCCCGTCTGCGAAAACTGCCAGCGCACCCTCGACCTCATCAAGGCGGATATGGGCTAGACGCTAATCAATTTCCCATTTCTTAAAAGAAGAGAGGGGGCACCTGTCGCAAAGACCGGGTGTCCCCTCTCGTAATGTCATTTGCAATCCGCTAGCACGTGGCGCGGACTGCTGCTAGCGCAATCTTTACGCAGCGAGGCGCTTGAGCACGTCGATGAGCAGCTCGTAGAAGCGCTCAGCAGAAGCGAGCTCCATGCT
>CATZTY010000033.1 GCA_958424475.1 uncultured Collinsella sp. | reverse complement strand
AGACCAAGGCCAAGCTCGGCAGCTCCTATATGCGCGCGCTGACGCTCAAGATCGTGACCGACGGCCTCGCCGATTACCTCGAGGAGCATCCCAAGCCCGCTCGCGAGATCGTCAAGAAGGCCCAGCAGGCATGCAAGGCCCGCAACGCCGCCCGCAAGGCGCGCGAAGCGACCCGTCGCAAGAGCCTGCTCGAGACGGCGTCCCTGCCCGGTAAGCTCGCCGACTGCTCGGTGCGCGATGCCGAGCTGACCGAGCTCTTCATCGTAGAGGGTGACTCGGCAGGCGGTTCGGCCAAGGACGGCCGTCGCCGAGACATCCAGGCGATTCTGCCCCTGCGCGGCAAGATTTTGAACGTCGAACGCGTTGGTGACCATCGCGCGTTCTCGAGTGACACCATCCAGTCATTGATTACCGCGATCGGCTGCGGCGTCACGACGAGTGCCGGCGACGGCGGCGACTTCGATATCACCAAGGCGCGCTACCACAAGATCATCATCATGACCGATGCAGACGTCGACGGCGCGCATATCCGCATCCTGCTGCTGACGTTCTTCTACAAGTACATGCGTCCGCTGATCGATGCCGGCTACGTCTATGTTGCCTGCCCGCCCATCTTTGGCATTAAGGTGCGCAACAAGATCCACTACGTGTATCCCAACGGCCGCCAGCCCGAAGACGAGATCCTGCGCGATACCATCCAGAGTCTGGGCCTGAACCCCGACGATAACGACGAGGACGGCAGGGCCAAGGACGGCAAGATCACCAAAAAGCGCAAGGGCTATACCGTCCAGCGCTACAAGGGCCTGGGCGAGATGGACCCCAAGCAGCTTGCCTCGACGACGATGGACCCCAAGACCCGCATCCTGCAGCGCGTGTCGATCGAGGACGCCGTGGTGGCGGACCGCGCCGTGCGCGAGCTCATGGGTTCCGAGGTCGGCTATCGCCGCGAGTACATTGAAAAACATGCGCATGACGCGCGTTTCCTTGACGCTTAAGAGGAGGTAACGTGGCAGACGATATCAACAATAACGGGGGTATGGACGAGGCCGGCGATGCCGGCATGCCCGACGATCTGAAGCGCCTGCTTGCCCGTGCTGAGCAGGGCGAGGACGGCGACCCGGACGCCTATAACCCCGATGTCGATGATGACGAGGAAGAGGATGACGACGGCGAGCTCGAGGAGAGTTTTGGCGAAGTCGACCGTGGCGCCTCGGCCGGCGAGGATATCAACGGCGGCCAGCTCCAGATTTCGGAGTTCGGTCGCGAGATGAAGCAGTCGTTTATCGAGTATTCGATGTCGGTCATCACGGCGCGCGCCCTGCCGGACGTGCGCGACGGCTTAAAGCCGGTGCACCGCCGCATCCTGTACGCGATGAACGAGAGCGGCATCTACCCCAACCGCCCGCACAAGAAGTCGGCGTGGACGGTCGGCGAAGTTATCGGTAAGTACCACCCGCACGGTGACTTTGCGGTCTACGAGGCCATGGTCCGCCTGGCACAGTGGTTCTCCATGCGCACGCCGCTCATCGACGGTCATGGCAACTTCGGTAACATCGACGGCGACGGCGCGGCAGCCATGCGTTACACCGAGAGCCGCCTGGCAAAGCCCGCCATGGAACTGCTGCGCGACCTGCAGAAGGATACCGTCGACTGGCAGCCCAACTACGACGAATCGCTCGCCGAGCCCGTGGCGCTGCCTGCGCGCTTCCCCAACCTGCTGGTCAACGGCAGCCAGGGCATCGCCGTCGGCATGGCCACCAACATCGCCCCGCACAACCTCACCGAGGCGATTGAGGCCACCTGCTACCTGATCGACAACCCCGACGCCACCGTCGACGAGCTCATGCAGATCATGCCCGGTCCGGACTTCCCCACCGGCGCCATCATCATGGGCAGCGCCGGCATTAAGCAGAGCTACGAGACCGGCCGCGGCTCCATTACCGTGCGTGCCAAGGCACACGTGGAGTCCACCAAGACCGGCCGCAGCCGCCTGGTCTTTACCGAGATTCCCTACATGGTCAACAAGGGCACCCTGCAGGAGAAGATCGCCCAGCTTGTCAACGACAAGCGCATCGAGGGTATCTCGGATATGCGCGATGAGTCCAACCAGAAGGGCATCCGTCTGGTTATCGAGCTCAAGAAGGGCGTCATTCCGCAGGTCGTGCTCAACAACCTGTATAAGTACACCTCGCTGCAGACGACCTTTGGCGCCAACAACCTGGCGCTCGTCAACGGCGTTCCCAAATGCCTGAGCCTGCGTGAGATGCTGCAGCACTACATCGACCACCAGGTCGACGTCGTCACTCGCCGCACCCGCTTCGACCTTAAGAAGGCCCAAGCCCGCGCGCATATCCTCGAGGGTTATCTTATGGCTCTCGACCATATCGACGAGGTCATTAGCATCATCCGCTCCTCGCAGACCGACTCCGAGGCCAGCAGCCGCTTGATCGAGCGCTTTGGCTTTACGCCCGAGCAGACCACGGCCATCCTCGAGATGAAGTTGCGCCGCCTGACCGGCCTGGAGCGCGACAAGATTCAGGAAGAGTTGGACGGCCTGCGCCGCGCCATCGCCTACTACGAGGACCTGCTGGCGCATGAGGAGAAGATCCTGGGCGTCATCAAGGAAGAGATGCGCGAGATCTCCAAGAAGTTCGGCGACAAGCGCCGCACCGAGATCAGCCAGGTTGAGAAGGACCTGGATGTCGAGGACCTCATCGCCGACGAGGACATGGTCGTGACCATCACCCACACCGGCTACGTTAAGCGTATCCCGGTGGCCGCCTACCGTGCCCAAAAGCGCGGTGGCAAGGGCGTGTCGGGCGTCAACCTCAAAGAGGACGACGTCATCGACGAGATGTTCATCGCGTCCACGCACGAGTACGTGCTGTTCTTCTCGAGCAAGGGCAAGGTCTATCGCCTGAAGGTGCACGAGCTGCCGGTGGGTACGCGCCAGGCGCGCGGCACCGCGATCGTCAACCTGCTGCCTTTCGAGGAGGGCGAGAAGATCGCGAGCGTCATCAGCTGCCGCGAGTTCCCGGCCGACGAGTACCTGATGTTTGCCACCAAGAGCGGCATGGTCAAAAAGACCGTGATGAGCGCATATGACCGCAGCCGTCGCGACGGCCTGATCGCTATCAACCTGCGTGACGACGACGCGCTGCTGAACGTGCGCCGCGTGCGCGAGGGTGACAAGATCATCATGGCAACCACCGCGGGCAAGGCGATTATGTTCCCCGAGGACCAGGTGCGCGCCACTGGTCGCGATACCAGCGGTGTCCGCGGCATTGGCATGAAGGAAGGCGTGAGCGTTCTTGGTATGGAGATTACCAACGGTAACGGCGACCTGTTTGTCATTACCGAGCGCGGTTACGGCAAACGCACGCCGGTCTCGGATTACCCGGAGCAGAACCGCGGCGGTCAGGGTGTCTACACCATCCAGATGACCGAGCGCAAGGGCAACCTCGCCGCCATGAAGACGGTGGGCCCGCAGCATGAGCTGTTCATCGTGACGGAGGGCGCGACGGTCATTCGCGTCAAGACCGACGAGATCAGCCAAACCGGTCGCGCCACCCAGGGCGTCAAGATGATGGCCGTCGACGACAACGACCGCATCTGCGCCGTAGCCCGCATGACGGCCGCCAAAGAGAAGCCCGAAGGCGAAGGTGCCGAGGCCGCAGCCGACGCCGAAGAGGCCCCAGTCGACCTTGGCGACGGCAACGACATGCTAGAAGATCTCCTCGACGAGTAAGAGGAACTAGCTGGTAAAAATCATCAGACCCCTTATATCGGCGGTCGGCGCACTGCGCGCCGACCGCTTTTTTGAAACCTTTGAACCCCACGTCGGCCCCGGCTGCCCGGCGGCATGCGAAGTCGATCGCGAGTTCCGCACGAGCCGGAGAGCACTTAATGTGCTCTCCGTGCGAGCAGGACTGTCTGAGCAGGCGACTTCGCATGCCGCCGGGCAGCCGGGGCCGACACCCTCCAAAGTTTTTCAAAAAAGTTGTTGACGCGCGCGTAACGACTCGTCTAATATATCCCTTGCGCGATGGACCTGTAGCTCAGTTGGTTAGAGCGTCCGGCTGATAACCGGGAGGTCACAAGTTCGAATCTTGTCAGGTCCACCACTTTCTTTCGCAATAAACACCCCAGCGAGAGCCGAGTCGCCGCTGGGGTGTTTATTACTGTCTCCGTGGGGGTTTAGCTCAGCTGGGAGAGCGCGGGCTTTGCAAGCCTGAGGTCAGGGGTTCGATCCCCCTAACCTCCACCATGATGGACCTGTAGCTCAGTTGGTTAGAGCGTCCGGCTGATAACCGGGAGGTCACAAGTTCGAATCTTGTCAGGTCCACCATCAAAACTGTTAAAAGCCTCGGGGCAATTGCCTCGAGGCTTTTTTCTTAGCCACAGAAGGTAGTCAAAAAAGCCCTGTCCCAAATTAACTACTTTGATTTTGTGTGCTGCGCGAAAGTTTGGGTAGTATAGCTATTCAACGCGGCGGGCCGCCGCGTGTTAACCGCTACGTACCGGAGGTGTTCCATGGTTCGTGTCGACATAGAGACCATCGTCATGGCCGCCGGTCCCGTGCCATCGCTTATTGTGCTTCGCGAGCGCTGCAGCAAGTCGGATTCCCCCGCGCCGCTGCGCTCCCTCTCCATCCAGACCGGCTCGTTTGAAGCTGCGGCCATTAGCCGCGGCATCGATAGCGGCCGCGCCGAGCGCCCGATTACCCATGACCTGTTGCTCGATACTGTTGGCGCCCTGGGTGCCAAGCTCGAGCGCGTCGAAATCGTCCGCGCTGAGCCGCCCGTGTTTTACGCGACGGTTGTCGTGTTGGCCGATGGCAACGAGCATAAGATCGATGCGCGTCCGAGCGACGCCATCGCCCTCGCCGTACGCAGCAATGCCCCCATGTTCGTTGAAGACGACATCATGAATCGCTTGGGCACCGTCTCGCCGCACGCCGAGGAAGTCGACGACGAGCAAGAGTTCGAAAAGTTCGATGAGTTCGTCCACACGCTCTCGCCCGATGATTTTTAAATGCTCGACAAACACGCGACGGAGTGCGCGCTCATGAGTGCCGGAGTTTCTGGCGAGGCGGCTGCGATCGCCCGCGAGGCCCAGATGCGCTCTGAGGCGTCCGAGGCGGCGCGCATTGCCTATGTGACGCAGGCCCGCACGATTCGCGAACGCCGCGGCTCGTTTATCAAGATGGTTGTCATCTCCGCCCTTGTCGCGGCAATCTGTTCGCGCCTTCGTGGTACAGTTGGTGCGCTTGGGTTTTCGATCTCTACGGGCCTGGTGATCTGGGGTGTGGTCGATGCAGTCATGCTGACTAGCCAGATCAAGGTGCTCGACAAGCGTGCAGCGGATATGATGCGCGCCCGCGATGCCGCTGCTAAGATCGCCGCCGAGGCGCAAGAACTGTAACGACGCCAGACTCGATGGGAAGGTCTAAAGATGGCACAGGATATGCAGGACGCCGGTAACGTCTCCGCCGAGCTCGACGCTATGGTGTGCGATCTGATCGGTGCGTTCTTGGACGACCTTGCCGCCGGCGAGAATCCGGGCGTAGTTGTGGCGATCGAGGACGCTGCTTCCAACCGATATCTGGCGGCGCTCGATGAGGATGGCGAAGAGGCGTGCCTGGAGGCGGCCACCAACTTTATCTCCGAGCACAAGATGGGTCTTAAGGACGAGGGCCTGGGCCGTATCGTCCGCTATGCCATCGGCTATACCGGCTGCGTCGAGATTGACGGTGGCTACCACGACGCTCTGCTCGTGAGCTTTTTCGAGACGACGCTCGAGAGCGGTTTTTCGGCATATGTGCTGTATGAGGGCATGGGCGCCGGCGATGGTTTTATGTGGAGCGACCCTGAACCTGCAGGTGAGGAAACCCCTCTCATCTAAAATCGCTAAAATAAACGAGTTTTCGGTAAAAGGCTCAATATTCCCGCCGAGCGTTGTGTTGCTAGGCGGGTCGCATACGCGTGCCGTTTGTATATGGATAGAAGATAGGGGAACTACATGCGCGTAGACAATCTGAGGAACATCGCCATCATCGCCCACGTCGACCACGGCAAGACGACGATGGTCGACAAGCTCCTGCGTGCCACGGACGCCTTCCGTGCCAACCAGCAGGTCGAGGACCGCGTCCTGGATTCCAACGACCAGGAGCGCGAGCGCGGCATTACGATTCTCGCCAAGAACATCTCTATCGAGTATAAGGACGTCAAGATCAACGTCATCGACACCCCGGGCCACGCCGACTTCGGCGGCGAGGTCGAGCGCGTGCTGCGTATGGCCGACGGCGCCCTGCTGCTGGTCGATGCTTTTGAGGGCCCCATGCCCCAGACCCGCTTCGTGCTGCGTCACGCTATCGACACCGGCCTCAAGATCATGATCGTCATCAACAAGATCGACCGTCCGGGCGCCAACCCCGAGAAGGCCTACAACGACTGCCTGGACCTCATGGCCGACCTGGGCGCCACCGACGACCAGCTTGAGTTCGCCATGGAGCACGTGGTCTACGCCAGCGCCATGAATGGCTTTGCCCGCCTTGATCCCAACGACGGCAACATGGACATGTATCCGCTGCTCGATATGATCATCGACGACATGCCCGCGCCCGAGGTTGACGAGAACGCCCCGCTGGCCATGCAGTGCGTGACCATCGACCACTCCAACTTCGTTGGCCGTATCGGCATCGGTCGCGTGTATTCCGGCGCCATCCATCAGGGCGACCAGATTCTGGTTGTGAAGAACGACGGCTCCAGCGCCACCGCTACCGTCAAGCAGCTCTTTACCTTCGACTACCTGGGCCGCACCGAGTGCCAGGAAGTCGGAGCCGGCGACATCGCCGCCGTCGTGGGCATCGACCGCACCGATATCGGCGATGTCTACACCGATCCCGAGAACCCCGTCGAGCTCGAGCCCATCGAGATCGACCCGCCGACCCTGTCCATCGTCTTCGAGGCTTCGACCTCCCCGCTCGTCGGTCGCGACGGAGATATCGTGGGCGCCCGTCAGCTCAAGTAGCGCCTGTTCAACGAGGCCGAGAACAACGTGACCATGAAGATCGAGGAGCTCGAGGACAAGAGCGGCGTCGAGGTCTCGGGCCGCGGCATTCTGCACCTGTCCGTTCTGATGGAGTCCATGCGCCGCGAGGGCTTCGAGTTCCAGGTCGGCCGTCCCCGCGTTCTGTTTAAGAAGGACGAGAACGGCAACAAGATGGAGCCTGTCGAGCAGGCCGTCGTTGAGTGCCCGGACGAGTACTCGGGCAAGGTCGTTGAGGTCTTCGGTACCTCCGGTGGCATCATGACGAGCATGGATACCTCGGGTATCGTGACGCACCTCGAGTTTAAGATCCCGACCCGCGGCATCATGGGCCTTAAGAACCGCATCATGAACGTCACCCACGGCGAGGGCGTGTTCTATCACACCTTCCTGGAGTATGGTCCTTACGCCGGCGAGATCGGTAACCGTCAGAACGGCGCCATGATCTCCATGACTACCGAGAAGGCCGTTTCCTACGCTCTGGGCACGCTGCAGGAGCGCGGCCAGCTGTTCGTTGAGCCGGGCACCGAGTGCTATGAGGGCATGATCGTGGGCGAGCGCAGCAAGGCCGGCGACATGGTCGTCAACATCGCCCGTACCAAGAACCTGGGCAACCAGCGTTCCTCGACCTCCGATATCTCCGTTCAGCTGGTGCCGCCCCGCACCTTCTCGTTGGAGGAGGCTCTGGAGTACATCGCCGACGACGAGCTGGTCGAGATTACTCCCAAGAACATCCGCCTGCGCAAGCGTCTGCTCAACGCCACCGACCGCAAGAAGGCTGCCGTCCGCGCTGGCCAGGTAAACAAATAAGCGCTGGGTTTTATAGCGTCTAACAAGAAAGGGCGTCGACCGCGATGGTCGGCGCCCTTTTTGGTGCAAGGGGCAGGTTCGTTTGCGCCGCCACAAAGGTGCTTGGCATCTTTGTGGCGGTTAGCTGCTAAGCGGTGGGGAGTCCCGGCGTGTTAGTCGGCTGCTGCGGCTTGAGGCGGGCGTTGCGCCAGATGATCTGGATGATGTAGCCGAGCATAAAGACAAAGGCCACGCCGCTGATGAAGCCGCCTACGAGGGGAAGCCCTGTGAGGGCGCCTGCGGCGATGCCACCCACGGCTGCCATGGCGTAGCGGTTTTGGCTGTGTCCGACCATGCGGGCGATCGCGCACCCCGCAAAGGCGCTCGACACCAATGCGATGCCGATAACGCCGCACATGAGGGCTCCGGCAAGCGACAGGCCAGCGATAGAGATAATCAACAGTAGGACGGCGGGGGCTATAGCAATCGTACCCAGAAGACCGCTCACCCACAGGGGCGTGGGGCGCTGGTGGAGCATGCCGGCGGCGCTGGCGGTCGCGCGCGGAAAGACGAGCTCGAGTAGCAGGGCGACAAAGCAGGTCGAGAGTGCCGCGGCGACGATACCGCCGATGACATCGTTA
>CATZTY010000032.1 GCA_958424475.1 uncultured Collinsella sp. | reverse complement strand
CGCTCAGGGTTACGCTGAGAACTTCCTGTTCCCCAAGAAGCTCGCTGTTGCCGCCACCAAGGGCAACCTCAAGCAGCTTGACGAGCGTCGCAACAACATCGCCAAGCGCGAGGCCGTCCGTCTGGCTACCGCCAACGAGACCAAGGCTGCCTTCGAGGGCAAGACGGTCACCGTTGACGTCAAGGTCGGCGACGAGGGCATCCTCTTTGGCTCCGTTACCGCCGCTATGATCGCTGATGCCATCAAGGCTCAGCTCGGTATGGACATCGACCGCAAGCGCGTCGAGCTCGGTAAGCCCATCAAGGTTGCCGGTGCCCACACCGTTGCCATCTCGCTGTACCGCGAGATCAAGGCCGAGGTTGTCGTTCTCGTCGGCGTTACCGCCGAGGAGCTCGCTGCCGAGGCTGAGGTCGAGGAGGCCGCTGAGGTCGCCGAGGCCGCCGAGGTCGAGACTGAGGCTGCTGCCGAGTAGCATTGGCTGCAACGCAACAATCTTGTTCTAAGAAGGGCGCTCTGGGAAACCAGGGAGCCCTTTTGTTTTTTGCGCTGAGTGAGCGTCATGGTGAACGTTGCGTCGAAGTCCTATATACAGGACCGTTCATCCGTTTGGTTCGGTGATGATTGGCGGCGCGCGGCGCGTTTGGGACCGTGGCTGATACTATGGATGCTCGCAAGCGATATGAATGAGGATGCTCATGGCATATGACGATAGGGAGACCGGGCTGACGGTCGAGGACCGCGGCTCAAAGTTGGGTCTTCCCCAAAACCAAGATGCAGAGGCCAACGTACTGGCCGCTATGCTGCTATCGCCCGAGGTGGTCGAAGAAGCCCAGGTCGAGCTGCAGCCCGATGACTTCTACCGGCCCATTCATAAGACCATCTATACCGCGATGGTCGATATGTACAACAGCCGCATTCCCATCGACTCCATCTCGCTGATCGATTACCTGCGAAGCATCAACAAGCTCGATGCCGTGGGCGGCGAAGCGTACATTTTGGAGTTGATGGGCCAGACTCTGTCGCTCGTCAACTGGCAGCACCATGCCGCCATCGTTCGCCGCGACTCGATGCTGCGCGAGCTGATCGGCGCCACTAACGAGATCAACGCGCTGGCATATAACGCCCCCACCGACACCAAAGAGGTTGTCGAGCTGGCCGAGAGCAAGCTGCTCAAGGTTACGGCGCGCGAGGTCAAGTCGAGCTACAAGACGTTGACCGAGTTTATGGTCGAGGCCTATAACGAGGCCGAGGAAGTGTGCCAGGCCGGTGGCCAGGCCGCGGGCGTGCCCACTGGCTTTCCGTCGCTCGACCGCATGCTCATGGGCTTCCGCGAGGGCCAGCTCATCATCATCGGCGCCCGTCCTGCTGTAGGTAAGACGTCGTTCGCTCTGAACCTGGCACTTAACGCTGCCGCTGCTGGTTATACCGTCGGCTTCTTCTCGCTGGAGATGTCGGGCAAGGAAATTGCCCAGCGCCTGATTTGCGCCTACGCCATGATCTCGATCAGTGACTTCCGCATGGGCCGCATTAGCCCCGAGCAGTGGGCCAATATCAACGAGGCCACGCAGACCTTGTCCAAGCTCGATATTCTGATTGACGATACGCCCGGCACCACAGTGACCGAGATTCGCGCCAAGAGCCGCCGCATGCTCCATAACAAGGAGAAGGCAATCATCATCCTGGACTACCTGCAGCTGGTGAGTCCTCCGCCGGGACGTCGCTCCGAGAGCCGTACCGTCGAGGTTTCGGAGATGTCGCGTGGTCTGAAGATCATGGCCAAGGAGCTCAAGATCCCGCTCATCGCGCTCTCGCAGCTCTCGCGTCAGGTCGAATCTCGTACCGGCAAGCGCCCGCAGCTTTCCGACCTTCGTGAATCGGGCTCCATCGAGCAGGATGCCGATATCGTTATGTTCTTGGACCGCTCCGCCGACGAGGCCGAAGCCTCGCGCGACGATCGACCCGACGAGGGCGTTACGCGCATCGTCGTGGCCAAGAACCGTTCGGGCCCGATCGGCGACGTCGACTTGATGTTCCTGCCGGCATCCACCAAGTTCTATGAGCTTGATGGGGCACATGCCGAGGAGTAGGACAGGCGCCCGTTGCACGGGTATACTGGGAATGTTTTGTGCTTCTGCGTGCCGGCGTGGCGCGTAGACAGTCCATGAATGTAAGGAGTAAACATGCCGTCAACCGTTTTGGTCGGTGCCCAGTGGGGCGATGAGGGCAAAGGTAAGATTTGCGACCTGGTCGCCGGCGACTTCGATGCCGTCGTGCGCTACTCGGGCGGCAACAACGCCGGCCACACCATCGTCGTCAACGGTAAGAAGTACGGCCTGCACCAGGTGCCCTCCGGCATCATGTATTCCGACCACGTGTCGGTGATCGGTAACGGCTGCGTCGTCAACCCCAAGGTTGTCCTTGAGGAGATCGACATGTTCGAGGCCGACGGCATCACCACCAAGAACCTCAAGATTAGCGGCAACGCGCATGTCATCATGCCGTACCACATCGATCTGGATGGCGCCTTTGAGCAGAAACTCGGCAAGAAGAACATCGGTACCACCAAGCGCGGCATCGGTCCGTGCTATCAGGACAAGATGGCGCGCATTGGCCTGCGCATGCAGGACATGCTGGACGAGGCACTGTTCCGCGACAAGCTGGAGACCGCTCTCGCCCGCGTGAACCCCGAGCTCGAGCTCATCTACAACCTGCCCACCTACACCGTGGACCAGATTTGCGACGAGTACCTGCCGATGGCCGAGCGCCTGCGCCCTTACATTACCGAGACGAGCCTGCTGCTCAACAACATGATTGATGAGGGCAAGGACCTGCTGTTTGAGGGCGCCCAGGCGACGCTGCTCGACATCGACCACGGCACCTATCCGTACGTGACGTCTTCCAACTGCACCGCCGGCGGCGCCATCACCGGCTCCGGCGTCGGTATGAAGAATGTCGACCGCGTGCTGGGCGTCATGAAGGCCTATATCACCCGCGTCGGTTCGGGCCCCATGCCCACCGAGCTTTCTTACGAGTCCGAGGCCGGTCACACGCTGACCGAGGAAGGCTATGAGTACGGCGTGACTACCGGTCGCCGTCGTCGCTGCGGCTGGTTCGACGGCCCCATCGCCAACTACGCCTCGCGCGTCAACGGCCTCACCGACATCGCCGTGACCAAGCTCGACGTGCTTTCGGCCTTCGACACCATCAAGGTGTGCGTGGCCTACGACGTCGATGGCGAGCGCTACACGAGCGTGCCCGAGCATCAGGTGCGCTTTGAGCATGCCAAGCCCATCTACGAGGAGCTCCCTGGCTGGAAGTGCGACATCACCGGTTGCCGCAGCTTTGACGAGCTGCCGCAGGAGGCTCAGGACTACGTGGCGTTTATCGAGGATCTGGCACACACCCGCGTGACGTTCATTGGCGTTGGCGCTGGTCGCGAGCAGATCATCAACCGATTCTGGAAGTAATCGGGACTATTTGGTTATTGCGATATACCCCTTTGCAGCCCGGGTGGGCGGCCGAGGGGTATATTTGCTTGCAAGGGGCTCGCGCGGAGCGGGCCATTCATCCATAGAGGAGGCACCCTTGAAGGCGGACACTCAAACCATCGACATCCTGTTGTTGGGCAGCGGCGGCCGTGAGCATGCTTTGGCAGCCAAGCTCGCAGCATCACCGCGCGCCGGCAAGCTCTACATCGCGCCGGGCAACGGCGGCACCGCGAGCTGCGGCGAGAACGTTGTTCTCGACGACTGCGATCCTGCGGCCGTGGCGGCGTTTGCGCAGAGCCACGGATGCGGACTCGTGGTAATTGGCCCCGAGGCTCCGCTCGTGGCGGGCGTGGCCGACGCCGTGCGCGCGGCGGGTATTCCCTGCTTTGGCCCGGGTGCCGAGGGCGCCCAGATGGAGGGCTCCAAGCTGTTCTCCAAGCAGCTTATGGAGCGTGCGGGCATTCCGACGGCAGCCTATGGTTCGTTTACCGACGAGGCTTCGGCTCTCGCCTACGTGCGCGAGCAGGGCGCCCCGCTGGTCGTCAAGGCCGACGGCCTTGCCGCGGGCAAGGGCGTTATCGTGGCGACCGAACTTGAGCAGGCCGAGGAGGCCGTGCGTGAGTGCTTTGGCGGCACCTTTGGCGATGCCGGCAACACTGTGGTTATCGAGGAGATGCTGACCGGCCCTGAGTGCTCGCTGCTGGCCTTTACCGACGGCAAGACCGTGCGCCCCATGGCTACCTCGCAGGACCACAAGCGCGCGCTCGAGGGCGACAAGGGCCCCAACACCGGCGGCATGGGCGTCTACAGCCCAGTGCCCATCGTGACCGATGAGGAGCACGCCACCATGGTGAAGGTCATGGAGCAGACCGTGGCCGAGCTCGCTGCCGAGGGTATCGACTACCGCGGCTGCCTGTACGGCGGCTTTATGCTCACGCCTGCCGGCCCCAAGGTGCTGGAGTTCAATGCCCGCTTTGGCGACCCCGAGACGCAGGTCGTGCTGCCGCGCCTTAAGAACGACCTGGTCGAGGTCATGCTGGCTTGTGCCAACTGCGAGCTCGATCAGCTTGAGCTCGACTGGCGTGACGAGTGGGCCGTGGCCGTTGTCCTGACGAGCGCGGGCTATCCCGGCAGCTACGAGAAGGGCAAGGTCATCACTGGCATTGAGGATGCCGAGGCCATGGAGAACGTGACCGTGTACCACGCGGGCACTGCCGTGGTGGACGGCCAGCTCGTGACCAATGGTGGCCGCGTGCTTGCCGTGACCGCTCTGGGCGACACGTTCGAGAACGCTCGCAACCTTGCCTACGAGGCCTGCGAGAAGATTGATTTTGAGGGCAAGACCCTGCGTCACGACATCGGCCTGCGCGCGCTGCGCGGTCGCGACGCCTGGGATGCCTAAAATCCGAGAGGAATGAGACGGATGGACGAGAAGAACGAAGAGCTCGTGGACGCGCAGATCGTCGAAGAGGACAGCCGCATGTATGGGCACGCCGAGGGCGAGCCTGGTGGCGAGGTCGCTGACGAGCCGGCGCTGGTGCTGGGCGACGACGACCCGCATGATGCCGAGCTGCACGAGAAGATTCTTTCGGAGGAGTGCGCCTGGAAGGGCAAGATCCTCGACGTCCACCGTCTTGAGGTTGAGCTGCCCAACGGTCACCGCAGCGCCCGCGATATCGTTCGCCATCCGGGTGCGGCGGCCGTTGTGGCACTGACCGAGAGCGGCAAGATCGTACTGGTGCGTCAGTACCGCACCGCCATCGACCGCGTGACGGTCGAGATTCCCGCCGGCAAGCTCGATCCAGGCGAGGACCCGCTCGATTGCGCCAAACGCGAACTGCACGAGGAGACGGGCTTTAGGGCCGGTCGTATTCGCTTTTTGACGTCGATTGTCACGTCCTGCGGTTTTTGCGATGAGATCATCCACATCTACTTGGCTACCAAGCTCGAGTTTGATGCGCCCAACCCCGATGATGACGAGTTTGTCAACGTGGACCTGGTGCCGCTGCACGAGCTGATCGATGCCGTGCTCGACGGCAAGATCGAAGACGCCAAGACCGTCGTGGGCGCCTTGGCATGCGATAGCATCGCGCACCGACTAGGCGGAGCGGAGCTTTAACGAGCGGGGATGATCCCGCAGGTTTGTGTAAGTCAGCGAAAGTGCTCCATTTGAGACAAGGTGGCCTAAAAGAGGAGGGAAGCGTATGGATATACGCGACCGACGATTGAAGGCCAGATTGTCCAAATGGAGCACTTGCAGCGTCGAGACGAAACGCGGTTTGGTAAAACCGCGTAAGGTGATTATGTTTAAGAGGTTTCTTTCGTATTACGAGCCCCAGATGGGGCTTTTTGTTGCTGATACTGTTTGTGCTCTGGTGCTTGCCGCCATTGACCTTGCTTTTCCTATTATTCTGCGTAATTTGACCGGTGGGCTATTTACTCAGGGTCAGGCTGCCATTATGCAGGCGCTCGGCATGATCGCGGTGGGCTTGGTGCTGATGTATGCCGTCCGCTGCGCCTGCCGCTACTTTGTGAGCTATTGGGGTCACGTGATGGGCGCGCACATGGAGTCCAAGATGCGCGAGGACCTGTTCGACCAGTATGAGCGCTTTAGCTTTGCGTACTTCGACCGCAACAGCTCGGGCGACATGATGAGCCGCGTGGTCAACGACCTGTTCGATATCTGCGAGGCGGCGCATCACGTGCCCGAGTGGATCATCATCTGCGGCATCGAGATCATCGGCTCGTTTGTGATCCTCTTTACCATCGCCCCGGTCCTGGCGCTCGCCATGGCCGTGGTGACGGCGGCGTTTGCGGTCATCATGTTTTGGCAGAACATGCGCATGCGCGAGGTCTTCAGCGACAACCGCAAAAAAATCAGCGGCATCAATGCGCAGCTGCAGGATTCGCTGGCGGGCATGCGCGTGGTCAAGAGCTTTGCCAATGAGGAGACCGAACGCTTCAAGTTCCGCGCCTCCAACAATCGCTATCTTTCGTCCAAGGAGAACATGTATCACGCCATGGGCGTCTATACCGCGACGTATGGCCTGCTCTCGGGTGTGCTCTATGTGATCGTGGTGCTGCTGGGCGGCTGGCTGGTCGCCAAGGGACAGCTGCAGGCGGTCGATATGGCGACCTTTGCACTCTATATTTCGCTGTTCTGCACGCCGCTCGAGACACTCGTTAATTCGGCCGAAACGTATCAGAAGGCTATCGCCGGCTTTAAGCGTATGGACGAGGTGCTCTCGACCGCGCCGGATATCCAGGACAAGCCGGGCGCTACGGATCTGCAGGTGACTGCCGGCGCCGTGGAGTATCACGATGTGTGCTTTAACTACGAGGATGTCGAGCTGGGCGAGGGCGATGCCGACGAGCGTCCCGTTATCGACCATATGGACCTGTCCATCAAGCCCGGGCAGACCATCGCTTTGGTTGGCCCTTCGGGCGGCGGCAAGTCCACGACCTGTTCGCTGCTGCCGCGCTTTTATGACGTGGCTACCGGATCCATTAGCATCGACGGCCAGGACGTGCGTGATGTGACGCAGCAGAGCCTGCGTCGCGCCATCGGCCTGGTGCAGCAGGATGTCTATCTGTTTGACGGTACGATTGGCGAGAACATCGCCTACGGCAAGCCGAGCGCTACGGCGGAAGAGATCGCCGACGCCGCCCGTCGCGCCAATATCGATACCTTTATCGAATCGCTTCCACAGGGCTACGACACCGTGGTGGGCGAGCGCGGCAGCCGTCTTTCGGGCGGACAGAAGCAGCGCGTTGCCATCGCGCGCGTGTTTCTCAAGAACCCCAAGATCCTGATCTTGGACGAGGCGACGAGTGCTTTGGATAACGAGAGCGAGGAGGCGGTGCAGGAGTCGCTCGAAGAGCTGGCACGCGGCCGTACCACAATCATCATCGCCCACCGTCTCTCGACCATTAAACACGCCGATGAGATTGCGACCGTTGAGCATGGTCGCGTTGTGGAACGTGGCACGCACGAGGAGCTTCTCGCCCGTGGCGGCACCTATGCCCGTTACTATCGAATGCAGTTCGAAGGTGCGCGTGCGCACGAGCTCGACTGATTGATATGACAGGAAGTTTATGGCTGACAAGAACCCTTTGACTCCGGAAGAAGTGACGGAGTTATTCTCCGAAATCGATGCATCCGGCGTCTTGGATCCTACGCTTGCCAAAAAGCGTACCGAGCGCATGCGTGAGAAGGAGGCTGCGGCCAAGCGCGGTGACAAAGCGGCGCTAGCACAGCTGCGCAGCGAGGACCGCGCGAGCCAGGCAAAACATATCGACCCGCTGTCCGAGGACGATCCTTCGGGCTCGCAGGTGAGCCATACCATTACGAAGACCGCGATGGCCGTGGTCATCGGTATTTTGGTGCTGATCGTGGGCATGCAGATCGGCTACGGCGTGATGCGCCGTCTGAATACCGCCAACCTGTCCGAGAGCGTTTCGGTTGATACCGTTTCTACAGCACTCAAGGGTGGACTCGAGTGGGGCAACGGCTTTACGCAGTTCCCGCTCGACTTTACCGTCGATGAAGCCGATGAGCGTACGGGCACGGTCGAGGTGACGGTGTTGGACACATCGTCTGCCAACGAGCTCGAGCTGCTGTCCAACGGGCAGATCCAGGCCGCGGCGCTTGCGACCAACGCGCTGCTCAACGACAAGATCGACCGCGTGGTGTATAACGTTCACGCCTATATCGACGAGGATAGCAACATTCAGCACGATTCCTTCTTTGGCATGTTCCCCGCGCGGGGCCACCAGAGCGCCATTTTGACGTTCGTGTGGACCAAGAGCTCATCCAACGCCACGAGTATCGACTGGAAGATGCGCATCGTGAGTATGGATGACACCATCGCCGAGCGCATTCAGAAGCAGGTGAACTCGGTGTCGTCGTTGATTGAGGACCCGGTGGTGAGCCAGACCAAGATTGACGAGGAAAAGGCCGAGCGTGACCTGGAACATCGTCTGCATGGCCGCGAGATTTTCCGCGGCGGCAAGCCCGATCGCACACCGTCCGAACTGCTGGAGCAGGACAAGAAAAAATAAGAGACCATCATCCCGCGTGAGCCACAAGCCCCGCGGGATGATTTTTTAAGGCTCTGTTAGACCAGGATTGACATGCCGACCTGCCGGCTAACTCGCCGT
>CATZTY010000031.1 GCA_958424475.1 uncultured Collinsella sp. | reverse complement strand
GTGCTCCGAATCGACTCCTCGAACTTCAAGGACTTCTACCTCACGCCTGGCGAGACCGCCCAGGAAAGCCTCTTCGACTTCGCCGACAACGTGAAGGAGGGGCGCTCCGACCTTGATTTGCTCTTCGAGGTGCTGCCCAAGCTCGGCATCCCGTACTCAGCGAAGATCGAGGAGCGCGTGCTCGCCGACAAGAAAGTCTTCTTCGTGGACGGCGACAAGTTGGCGGCATGCTTCGATGCGAACGTTGGCTCCGACACCATCGAGGAGATGGCGAAGGCCAAGCCCTGGTACGCCGTTATCCGCGATTCGTCCATGGCCGATGACGCCACTCACGCCAACTACGAGGAGCTTTTCCGCACCTACAGCCCCGACACCGTTCCCCAAGTGATTTAAGGCGTCTACATGAAGTTCAAGTTCAAAGTTCAACAGTATCAAACCGACGCCGCAGACGCAGTGACCTCAGTCTTCGAGGGGCAGCCCAACCAGGACGCCTCCATCTACCTGCGCGATCTGGGCCGAAAGCCAAAGCACGCGCAGGGTGAGATCGACTTCGGCGACGAGAGCACCGAGGGCTATGCCAACGCGCCCGTCGCGCTTTCGGGCGCCGACATACTGGCAAACGTGCGCGCAGTGCAGCGACGCAACCAGATTCCCGAGTCGGAGGAGCTTTTCTGCGGCATGGGAGCCTGCCAGCTGGACGTCGAGATGGAGGCGGGCACCGGCAAGACCTACGTCTACACCAAGACGATGCTCGAGCTCAACCGCCTGTACGGCTGGTGCAAGTTCATCGTGGTGGTGCCATCGGTCGCCATCCGCGAGGGCGTGGCCAAGAGCTTGGAGAACACCCAGGAGCACTTCTTCTCCCAATACCACAAGAGGATCAGGTTCTTCATATACGACTCGGACAACCTGACCGAGCTGGATGCGTATTCCCAATCGAGCGACGCCAACTGCATGGTCATCAACATGCAGGCGTTCAACGCGTCGATGAAGGAGGGCGCCAAGAACAAGGCGGCGCGCATCATCTTCGACGAGCGCGACGAGTTCAGCAGCCGCAGGCCAATCGACGTCATCGCTGCGAACCGCCCCATCGTCATCTGCGACGAGCCCCAGAAGATGGGAAAGAAGGGGAGCGCGACCCAGAAGGGCATCGCCCGCTTCAACCCACTGTTCGTGCTGAACTATTCGGCAACGCACAAGGAGAAGCACGACCTGGTGTATGCCTTGGACGCCCTGGACGCCTACAACCAGAAACTCGTCAAGCGCATCGAGGTCAAGGGCTTCTCGCTCAAAAACATGCGCGGCACCGACGGCTATCTCTACCTGCGTGACATCGTTGTGAGCAAGAGCCGTGCCCCAGAGGCCGTCATCGAGTTCAAGTACATGAGCGCGGGCGGCAAGGTCCGCAAGAAGACCCAGCGTTTTTGCGAGGGCGATAGCGTCTATGACGCAAGCGGGTCCACCAAGCTCGAAGCGTACCGCGGCTACACCATCGCAAGCGGCAACGATGGCGTGGTGCCGCCGCAGGACGGGCGTCCCGGTTACGTCCGCTTCCTGGACAGCTCCATTGGCGACAATGGCCGCATCTATATGGGCGAGGTCTACTGCGACTCCGCGGCTGATGACATCCAGCGCATTCAGATTCGCGAGACTATTAAGAGCCACCTCCAGAAGGAGGAGACTCTGTTCCGCCGTGGCATCAAGTGTCTTTCGCTGTTCTTCATCGATGAGGTGGCGAAGTATCGCGACCTTTCCGGCAACGGCGAGACCGTGGGCTACGGCAAGATCTTCGAGGAAGAATATGCGGCGGCCATTGCCGAGCGCGTGACGCATCCCACCACGGACGACGCGTATGACCCAAGCTATCTCAACTACCTGCGACGCGATGACGCCCATGCGGTTCACAGCGGCTACTTCTCGGTGGATAAAAAGGGCAACGCCGTCGAGTCCAAGGTCGAGAAGAAGGCCGAGCGCGAGGATAGTATTGGCATCAACGACGACGACGCACGGCGTGGCTATGACCTGATCCTGCGCGACAAGGAGAAGCTGCTCTCGTTCGATGAGCCCGTGCGCTTCATCTTCAGCCACTCGGCGCTTCGCGAGGGTTGGGACAACCCCAACATCTTCCAGATCTGCACGCTCAAGGAGTCGGGCTCCGAGACCTCCAAGCGTCAGGAGGTGGGTCGCGGCATGCGCCTCTCGGTTGACCAATGGGGCAACCGCCAGGATGCGGTCTTGCTGGGGCCCGATGAGGTGCACCGCGTGAACCTGCTCACAGTTAGTGCGTCCGAGAGCTACGAGACGTTTGTGCGCGACCTGCAAACCGACATCAGCAAGAGCCTGCGCGAGCGTCCCAAGAAGGTCGAGGCCAACCTGTTCAGCGGGGCCGACATCGTTGTCGACGGCCGGTCCGTGCTCTTTACCGAGTACGAGTCCAAGCGTGTCTACAAGGCCCTTTACAAAGCGGACTTCATCGACGAGGACGATAGGCCAACGGACGCCTTCAGGGAGGCCGCGGGCGCGGGGGCGTTCGTTGAGCAATTCGTGTCAATGCTGCCGGAGGACATAGCGGATGAGGCGCATGCCAAGGCGGTCGAATCCCTGGTGAGGAGCGTCTATGACGCCCATGCCCTCGATGGCATGATTGGCCGGGCCGAGGAAAAGGTGACGGAGAACTCGCTCACGGACAACTTCGCCAAGAAGGAGTTCAAGGAGCTTTGGAGCCGGATCAACCGCAAGCATGCCTACACCGTGAGCTTCTCTGATGACGAGCTGCGCCGCAAGGCAATCGCGCGCATCAACAGCGACCTGCGTGTGAGCAAGCTGCAGTACGTGCTTACGATTGGCGACCAGAAGGCCGAGGCAACTCGTGGCGAGGTCGAGGGTGGCTCGTCCTTTGGGCGCACGGGTACCGAGACGCATGACGTGGATGCGGGAACCTCTACCGTTGGCGTTACGTATGACCTCGTCGGTGAGGTTGCACAAGCTGCTGCCATCACTCGTAGGAGCGCCGCCGCTATTCTCGCGGGAATTGACGCCAACGTCTTTAGGCTCTACCGCGTGAATCCCGAGGAGTTCATCAAGAAGGCCGCCGCGCTCATCGTCTCCGAGAAGGCAACGATGATCGTGGAGCACATCAGCTACCACGAGATAGACGATGCCTATGACGAGGCGATCTTCACCGAGCGCATGCCAGACAACGCGAGTAAGGCGTACGAGGCGAAGAAGAACATTCAGCGTTTCGTGTTCCCGGATTCTGACGGCGAGCGCAAGTTTGCCGAGGACATGGACGCCGCCGCCGAGGTAGCGGTCTACGCCAAGCTGCCTCGCACATTCCAGATTCCCACGCCGGTAGGCAACTATGCCCCCGACTGGGCTATCGCCTTCAAGGAGGGCAGCGTGCGCCACGTGTTCTTTATCGCCGAGACCAAGGGAACCATGGACTCGATGGAACTTTCCGGCGTGGAGAACGCCAAAATCGCATGCGCCAAGAAGCTCTTCAACGAAATGAGCACCAGTGATGTGCGCTACCACAACGTGGCAACGTACGAGGACTTGCTCGAGGTGATGGGCAAGATGAGCTAAGCAATGATTATGCGCCATTAGAACAGTCGGGAGGAAGCAAGCCTTCCAACTTGTGCGATATCCCTGCCATTAGCGAAATCGGCTCACCAGCAATAACCGAGAAGGATAGATAGGTCATTAAGGATGGATGCAGGAAAATCTACGATAAGCGGCGTGTTCAACGGATCGCGCCTGCTCGAAATACCCTTCTACCAAAGGGCGTACGTCTGGGGAGAAGAGCAATGGGAGCGCTTCCTTGGCGATATGGAGTTCGTCACGGCCTCTAAGCGACCTTATTTCCTTGGTTCCATCATCCTGAAGCAGGCCTCCTCCGGCAACACCTGGTCCGAGGTGTCCGAGGTTCGCACCGTCATCGACGGCCAGCAGCGCCTCACGACCATGGTCATCTTCTTCAAGGCACTCTGCGCGAGAATCGACGCCGACAGGCTGTTTGAGCGAGATTTCGTACTGGAAACCGGCGAAGTCGCCTTGAGACATGGCAAGTACGACCGGGAGGATTTCGAGAAGGTCGTCAGCGCCGCAAGTTGCGAGCCCCTCGAGGGCTCCTCGGCCATCATCCTTGCCTACAATTACTTCCTCAAGAACATCGATCCAAAGAAAATCGACAGGAACACGATCAAGTCGAATGTCCAGTTCGTTTGCATCGACCTCACCGAGGGCGAGGACGAGCAGCAGATATTCGACACCATCAACTCACTCGGAGTACGTCTGACGACGGCGGAGCTCCTCAAGAACTACTTCTTCAACCGCGAGAACGAGCAAGCGTTCAAGGAATGCTGGGAAGATGTCTTCGAGCCTTCGGCGGAAAAGAGAGAGTATTGGGAGCAGGAGGTCATGACCGGACGCATCAAGCGCACGCTCGTCGACCTGTTCTTCGACGCGTTCCTCCAGATCCTGGTTCAGGACAAGAAGCGCGGCGTCACAACCGAGGACAAGCTCTTCTATTCGCGCACGTCCAACCTCTTCCAGTCCTACAAGGACTTCATCAGCAGGTACTACAACGGAGACAAGGACGAGATCCTCAGCAGCATGAAGGCGTATGCCAAGGTGTTCGAGTCCACGTTCAACCCAAGTTGCTGCGACGCGGACATCCCCTCCGCCCCCGGCGTCGAGCGCCTGAACGTGCTGATATTCGGCCTTAAGAACTCTACGCTCATCCCATATGTGCTCTACGTTCGCAAGAACGCGAAATCTTCTAGCGAGGAATCCGAGGTCTACGCCCTGCTCGAGAGCTACATCGTCCGCCGAATGCTGGTTCAAGCGACCACGAAGAACTACAACAGGCTGTTCACCTCGCTGATCCTGAACGAGGTGAAGGACGCGAAGGCGCTGAGGAAGGCTCTCGAAGCCAATGACGAGGCGACGACGTACATGCCCGGCGATGCCGAGGTTCGAAGGGCGTTCAAGGAATCGTGCCTGTACAACCTTCAGTCCAAAGGCGTCCTTTATCTGCTGGAAAGCGCCATACGCCCGGGCATGAGCAGCACAGCCCTGCTCGGATTCAACCAGTACACCCTCGAGCACATGATGCCCAAGAAGTGGCGAAACAAATGGGGAACCCTCGACGACGAAGCCGCAACGCGAAGGGACCGGAAGCTCCTCACGCTCGGCAACCTCGCCATCATCACGCATTCGCTCAACGCCTCCATCCGCGATGCCGATTGGACCACCAAGAAGCAGGGAAAGGGATACAAGGACGGCTTGGCCCTCTGCGCCGCCGGCCTTGCGACCATGGCCGACGCCTTGGAGAAGAAGTCTTGGGACGAGGGTGACATCGCCGAACGCGCAGAATGGCTTGCGGACAAGGCGTTGGAGGTCTGGCGCTAAGCCCTACATGCGCCCCATCTCGAAGATATCCACACAATCGCTTCCTCAGAACCATCGCCCGTCTCGGCATTCTCCTCTACCACCTTGAAAATTGTGACGTTGTCGGGTCCGATGACAATCGTGTCAGCCTCATTGAAGGCGAAGTTTATCGTTTCAAGCTCCTCCTCATTTTGATCGGCAATTTCTCGGACAACGTTTTCGTTTGAGACCACATCCTGCAGCTTTGCGCGCTTCTCAGAGATGTCCGCCTTCGCCTTAGCGCGCATGCGCATCGGGTTGAGGCGGTTCACGTTTTTTCCCGCTTCGCGGAGCAGCCCCAGGACAACATTCTCGACCTCACGGTCGTCTTCCGAGCGCTCAGCGATAGCGAGCGGTTTTCCTCCCACTTTGGAGATTTTCTCCGAAAGAGCGAGCCTCGCTTCCCCTCGAACGGAAGAAAACCCGTCCGTCATCCGTCTTGTTATCTGCCTGTCGGTTTCAATTCTCTGCCTCGTGTAGTCGCCCTCGAAACGCATGCCTATCTGCTGAGCCATAACGAAAAGCTGGAATGCCACGGCGGCTCGCGTTTCCATCGCGGAGAGCTTCTCCGCCTCCTCGGCTATCTTTTCCGCCGAGAGGCGCTTCCTTGCCCGCACCTCGGCTGAAAAGTCCTTCATGCACTCGAGTTCATAGTTCCACGCCTTGTTTGCCTCATGCTGTGCGTCCTCAATAATCTGCAGCGCGACTTGACGCTTCTCGGCGCTGGCGCCGTACTCCTGGCACTTGAGAGTAAGGCGATCAAGGGCGTCATATGCCGCTTTGAGCTCGGCATCGCGCTCGCGCTGCATATCTCGTTGAATCGCCTCGATGCCGGACTGAAGACCGTCAAGTTTCTCGTTTATCTGGTTCATATACGCCATGCCCACCGCCACCGCGGCACCCTGAAGCGCAAGGTTTGCCACCGCAGCGGGTTGAAGACCAGCCTGCTTGATACCAGCCATCTCGTTGAACTTACCGTCACTGCCAAAACTGGAAAGGAGCTTATAACCATCCCATTCGGGTGCCTTGCGTGAGCAGAGGTCCGCCCAGCCCACGCCCTCTGGGAACCTGACCATCGCCATGCCGATCTCGTTAACGCCCTGTGCGACGTTGGCGCCAAACGGTATGAGAGCATCTGCCGCGATAGCTGCCTTGCTTCCTACAGGAAGCCTAACGGTCCTCACTGCAGAATCCTTGAGAGCCGCCAACTCATTTTCGGATATCCTCGAGAGAGCTTGCTCCTGTGCGAGCGCGATGGCGGCAACGTCATTGGCGGATTCATCGGCCTCTTCGGTACCGAAGAGGCGGTCTAGGAAAGACATGAGGCAGCTCCTAATGGGACGGATGTAGTTGCGGTTATTATCCCACCGCCGTCGAGGTCAGAAGGCGGGAGAACGCATCGGCTCTCGTGGCGGCAGAGCGCGCGGCGAAGGTCAAACAAACGAGAGCGGTGTCCATACCTGACACCAGGGTTAAGTCCATCTTGATGACGGAGAGGGGCCAAAGCTAATTAAGCCTACAGGTAGGGCAGCATGAAAATAGCGGGCAAATAAGATAACTGGCCCCGCAAGCCCACTAACAGCGCCTTCGGCGATTGAATCTCGGCACTATTCAGCCCATGAAAATGGCGTACAAAAAGAATTTGGGCCCGATGACTTGAGTCAGAGTTCATTCCGGAGCCCTGCCTACCTTCCCTCCGCCTTCAGCCTCAGCAGCAGGTCGCCCAGCTCGGGGCACTTGCTGTAAAGGCGCGTCTGAGCTCGCTCGCCCATCCCCCACCGTTGGCGAACTTCCTGGGCGCGCGGGCTCACACGGTAGTCCCCGTCCATCATCTGCTTGAGCAGCTTGGCGGTCACGCGCGCATCGGCTAGGGCGCTGTGGGCATGACCCGTCGACTCGTCGAACTCGATGCCAAACCACGTCGCCGCGTCACTCAAAGAGATGCGCCCGTGGCTGCCCACGTCCATGATCGAGGTGTAAAACGCCTGTAGGTCGGCCCAGTCCGTAGGAAATGTGGAAAGGTCGATGCGCTTTGCCTGGCACTCGGTCAAAAGCTGTCGACGGTCCGTCCCGCTCCAGCAAACCACCTGGGCGGAGTAGCGACCGATCCAATCGCTGAGCCTTTTGATTACCATGTAGAGCGGATCGGCCATCGCGGTGTCCACGGCTGATATCCCCGTAAGCTCGCGGACGGGAAACGCAACGCCTTCGGTAAATTCCGTCTGCACAAACTGCGAGAACTCGCCCATAACGTTGCCGTGGTAATCGAGCTTGACGGCGCCGACCTCGATAATCTCGTTGCGCAGCCCACGGCGCTGGCGCTGCTTTGGCACCGGCGCAAACTCAAAGTCCAGCACGATCTGGCGCGCAAAGTTCGTCGTATCGATAGCCGAGATACACGGCGTCTTTTCAGCTGACACGGTTAGGGCCTTTCTCCGTCAAATGCCGCTTGTTACATAAGCGACTACATTGCCGTAAAGATAGGCGCCCGTGCGGACATGAAAGCGGGGCGCAATACCATGCGCTGGTCGCACGCCATGCAGACGGCCCCAAGAGAATCGCCCGCTCTATTCAAATGCATGAAAAAGATTTAGGCCCGGTGACTTGAATCAGCGGTCATCCCGGGCCCATCAGAGCTCGTAGAGCTCTTGGTTGCTTTGGTCTCGCTCTTCACGGCGCTTATCGAACTTTCCGAGGCACTCAAGCAGCATTCGAAGCATAACAAGTCGCTGCCATTAAGGCACTGACCTCTTGACCAAGCAACGGCGCTGCCCAGCTATCACCCTTGGGCTGCCGTCAACTTTATTCTATCCGCGAGCATCTGGTTTACCAAATGGATTTTCGGTAAAGGAAGCACGGCACGCCCGCAAAACCACTACGCCCCAAGTGCCGCCATGGGAATCACCGCCACGCCGTCGTCGCGTGTGTAGGCAATGCTCCCCTTTCCAACCACGACCGCCAAAAACGCCGGCGCGGCATTCTGGGCGGCAGGATTGGAGAGCACTTTCCTCTCCAGCGCCTTGAGATTTCTCGCTCCATCGTCTGCTTTCGCATCACTCAGCTTGACCTCGATGGCTCCCCAGCGCCCGTCGTGCTCAACGATCAGATCGACCTCAAGGCCCTTCTCATCTCGGAAATAATGGACACTGTTGTCGACACCGCCGTAGGTGGAAAGGAACACGCGCACGTCGCGCAGGACGAGATTCTCAAAGAGCATCCCCAGCGTTTGCATATCGCCAAGCAGCCGCTCAGGGGTAGCCCCCAGCAACGCC
>CATZTY010000030.1 GCA_958424475.1 uncultured Collinsella sp. | reverse complement strand
GCGGCCTTCCTGCTAGCGGGGGACGTAGCGGCCGGGTTGGGCTCCGGTGGGCTCGCCGTCGCGCGCAGCCAGCACGCCATTCACAAACACGGCCTTGGCGCGGCCATGTGCCTCAAAACCCTCGAGCGGCGTGTAGTCCACGGCCTGATGCTGCGTCGCCGCGCTAATGGTCCAGCGCGCCTTTGGATCCCACACGCACACGTCGGCATCGGCACCCTCGGCAAGACAGCCCTTGCGCGGATACATGCCAAAGACGCGCGCCGGGTTCTCACTCATCAAGCGGCACAAATCCTCGGGACCCAGCTGTCCCTCAAAGCTCGTAGCGATCGCGACGGGGCGATGCTCCACACCGGGCCCGCCGTTGGGAATCGCGCGGAAGTCGTCGCGCCCGCGGTCCTTTTGCCCGTGCAGGTTAAAGCTGCAGTGGTCGGTCGCAATCGTATCGATCTCGCCGGCCACAAGCGCCTCGCGCAGCGCGGCACGGTCACCGGCATGGCGCAGCGGCGGGCTCATCACGTACTTGGCGCCCGCAAAGCCGTCCTCGCCCTGCTCCAGATAGCAGGTATCATCGAGCATCAGATACTGAGGGCAGGTCTCGACATAGATGTTCTTCTGCCCGCGCGCTTTGGCAGCGCGAATGGCCTCGAGCCCCAGCTTGGTCGAAAGGTGCACCACGTTGACCGGAGCGTCCCCGGCCAAGTGTGCCAGATACAGTAGGCGGCTCACGGCCTCGGCCTCACACACATCCGGACGGCTGAGCGCATGCCCCTCGGGTCCGTGGATACCCTGCTCAAACACGCGCTTCTGCAGCTCATTCACCAGCGTACCGTTCTCGCAATGCACGCACAGTATGCCGCCAATACGCTTGAGCTCCTCGAGCACCTCGAGTGTCTCGGCATCGTCCAAGCGCAGATGATCGTAGGCAAAGTAGGTCTTGAACGACGATACGCCCGCCTCGCGCATGGCCGAAAGATCGGCGCGGTTGCGCTCGTTCCACTCGGCGAGTGCCATATGAAAGGCGTAGTTTGCCGTGCAGGTGCCGTCGGCGCGGCGATGCCACTCGGCCAAGGCATCGGGCATGGTCACGCCGCGATCGGCCGTCGCGTAGTCCACGATGGTCGTGGTGCCGCCGCAGGCAGCCGCGCGTGTGCCGGTCTCAAAGCTATCGGCTGTCCAATCCATGCCGGTCCAGCACTGCATGTGCGTGTGGCCGTCGATAAAGCCGGGGAACACCCAACAGCCCGCGGCATCCTCGACGGTATCGCCCTCGGCTGGCTCAATCGCCGCGGCAATCCGCACAATCTTGTCGCCATCCATGGCAAGATCGGCGCGGCGAAGCCCCTGGGGCGTCACGAGCGCGCCGTTTTTGATGATGATCATAATTGCTCCTTATTGATTGATGCAGTTGGCCACGCGATCAAAATACGAGCAGGCCGCGATATGCTCCGTTATGCGTTGCTGTCCCTTGGCGGTATCGACGTCCCACAGCTCGTAGGCACGCGCCTCGACCAGCACCACGTCGACGCGACCTTTGAGAATCGAGCCCCCGCCGTCCTTGCCCTCAAGACACATAAGCGCATCGAACAGTTCCGCCGGAAAGAGCACCGGGCTCGAAGGCTCACCATGACACGCCAAGCGCACCGGATGCTTGCGGCCACGCTCGTCAAATGCACGAACCATGGCCTCAAAAGAATCCGAACTCACGAGCGGCTGGTCGCCCGGCAAAAAGAGGCAACCTTTCCAGTTGCGTTCGACTCCCCACGAAAGGCCCGCACGGACGCTTTCGCTGCGCAGCTCGCCATCGTGCAGCACGCACGGGCAATGCTTGTCCTCGCAAATCTGGGCGACCTCGGGCCAACGCGTCGAAACCACGACGTCAAAGCCCCGGGGAACCGAATCGATGGTCCGGGCAATCAGCGGCTCGCCACAGATATCGGCAAGCATCTTGTTAGAGCCAAACCGCTTGCCCTCGCCCGAAGCCATAATGACGCATCCAAGTTTCATGGTGATACCTCCCCTGAAACCATCGTACCCATAACTCGCGCCGCGGGCAGCCACATCGAAAGCGCTTATCCCGCACGCCCGCGATGCAAAAAAGGGGCACCCCGCCGGTTGGCAGAGCGCCCCCTTTACATGGCTTACCTCAACCCGGCTTTAGGCCTGGAACCAACGGGCGGTGTTGCGCTCGTCGAGGGCCTTGAGGGTAGCGGCGGGATCGGCAACCTTCTGCAGGAACATCATGGCCGCGATGGCGTACGGCTTGTAGCTGGCCTCCTTGTACATGCCCACGCGGTGCATGTCGAAGACGTCGGCGTTAACCTCGCCGTGCTCGCAGGAGACACCGGAGATGTCGGCGGGCAGCGGGTGCATAAAGATGGTGTCCTGGCCGTTGGCAGTCTTCTCCATGAGCTCGGTCGTGGAGCACCAGTCCTGATGGGTGGCGTTCTGGGCGAGCAGCTCCTTCTCGAGCGCAGCGATGCCGGCGTCGTCGCCCTCGGCGTACAGATTGGTACGCTTCTCCATGGCGGCAAACGGAGCCCAGCTCTTGGGGATCACGATGTCGGCGCCCTCGAAGGCCTCGGCCATGGTGTTGACCTGCTTAAAGGTGGTGCCGGACTCGGCGGCATAGCCCTTGGCGCGCTCGACGACCTCGGGCATGAGGTCGTAGCCCTCGGGGTGGGCCAGGGTGACGTCCATGCCAAAGCGGGGCAGCAGGCTGATCAGCGACTGCGGGCAGGACAGCGGCTTGCCGTAAGAGGGCGAATAGGCCCAGGTAACGGCAACCTTCTTGCCCTTGAGGTTCTCGAGGCCGCCAAACTCGTTGATGAGGTAGAGCATGTCGGCAGAGGACTGCGTGGGATGATCGGAGTCGGACTGCAGGGAGATGAGCGTGGGACGGTGATCCAGAACGCCGTCCTCGTAAGCCTGTTGGACAGACTCGGAGACCTCGGCCATGTAGGCGTCGCCCTTGCCGATGTACATGTCGTCGCGGATGCCGATGACGTCGGCCATGAAGGAGATCATGGTAGCGGTCTCGCGGACGGTCTCGCCGTGGGCGATCTGGGACTTCTTCTCGTCCAGGTCCTGCAGCTCAAGGCCGAGCAGGTTGGCGGCCTTAGAGAAAGAGAAGCGCGTACGGGTGGAGTTGTCGCGGAACAGGGAGACGGCCAGGCCCGAGTCGAAGATCTTGGACGAAACGTTGTTCTCACGCAGCTCGCGCAGGGCGTCGGCGACGATGTAGAGAGCCTTGAGCTCATCGGTGGTCTTGTCCCAGGTGTGCAGGAAGTCGCTGCCGTACATACCCTTAAAGTCGAGTCCGTTCAGCTGCTCGACGAGCTCGGTAAACTTGGCGTCCATGTAAATGTCCTTTCTAAAGGTGAAACGATCGCAATGAGTAGATGCGCTCCGGCATGCGCGTGTGGCTAGAACATGCAGAGCGCTATGACGAGGACCCGCCACCGTCGAGGAAGCATGGGAGATAACGACCGCGGGCCCCAAGTCAACAGGAGGTGCCAGGGGCATAAACTGTCCCCGGCTCAACAAAATCGAGAAATGGGACTAATCGATCTTGTTGTTGGTCAGACCGGCGCGGAACACGGTGGCGTCGCCATCGGCCTTGCTCGGATCGTAGAGATTCAGGGCAGCCACGTACATGGCGGCAGCGGTGACCAGGTCGTCCTTGTAGGTGACCTCGTTGGGAGCGTGAGCCTGAGACTCGGCACCCGGGCCAAAGCCCACGCAGGGGATGCCATAGCGGCCCTGGATGGAAACGCAGTTCGTGGAGAAGGTCCACTTGTCGCACAGCGGACGACCGGTGCGCTTGTCCATGCTGGGCTCGCAGCCGATGCGCTCGTCACCGAACATGGCCTTGTGGGCGTCGACGAGGGCCTTGACGTGCGGAGCAGTCTCCTTGTTGATCCACGTGGGGAAGTAAGCCTCGGTCTCGTAGACCTCGCCGGTCCAGGACGGACGGTCGTACATGTACATGGAGACCTTCACGTCGTCGCCGTACTTCTTGGCAGCCGGCAGGTTGCGGATCTCGTCCAGGCAGGACTCCCAGGTCTCACCGGCGGTCATGCGACGGTCGATGGAGATGGCGCAGGAATCAGCCACGGCGCAACGGCTGGGGCTGGTGTAGAAGATCTGGCTGACGGTGCAGGTGCCGCGGCCCAGGAAGCGGGCGTCCTCGAAGTGCTCGGGGTTGTACTTGGGGTCGAGCATCTTGACGAGGCCCTTGATGTCGGTCGACTCGTCGCAGCCGTTGTTGTTGAGGGCGCGGACGTCGGCGATGATGTCGGCCATCTTGTAGATGGCGTTATCGCCGCGGTCGGGAGCGGAGCCGTGGCAGGAGGTGCCGTGAACGTCGACGCGAATCTCCATGCGACCGCGGTGACCGCGATAGATGCCGCCGTCGGTGGGCTCGGTGGAAATGACGAACTCGGGCTTAATGCCGTCCTTGTTGTAGATGTACTGCCAGCACATGCCGTCGCAGTCCTCTTCCTGGACGGTGCCGACGACCATGATCTTGTAGCCCTCGGGGATGAGACCCATGTCCTTCATCATCTTGGCAGCGTAGGTAGCAGAAGCCATGCCACCCTCCTGGTCGGAGCCGCCGCGGCCGTAGATGATCTCGTCGGTCTCGTAGCCCTCATAGGGATCGGCATCCCAGTTCTCGATGTTGCCGATGCCAACGGTGTCGATGTGAGAGTCGATGGCGATGATCTTGTCGCCCTCGCCCATAAAGCCCATGACGTTGCCCAGGCCGTCGACCTTGACCTCGTCATAGCCAAGGCTCTCCATCTCGGCCTTAATACAGGCAACAACCTCACCCTCCTCGCAGGACTCAGAGGGGTGGGAGATCATAGCGCGCAGGAAGCGAGTCATATCAGCACGATGAGACTCAGCAGCAGCCTTGATAGCGTCGAAATCGAGTTCTTTAGCCATTGTTCATAACCTTTCAAACGAAAAAATCTACCTGTGAGGTGGCGGAGCGATACCTATTGACTCCGCCCCAACGATTAGCAAGTGGGATATTCGCCTTCCCAAACAATACGGCGATACTGGTCGGGGTCCGTGTCGCCCTCGGTGGAGAAGCAGAGCACGGAGCTCGTCTTGTCCAGGCCGATGAGTTCCTTGAGCTCGGCGTACTCGGGATCGAGCATGAGGGTCTCGACCAGGCCGGTGGTCACAGCGCCGGACTCGCCGGAGATGACGCGCGGGTCGCCCTTCTCGGGAGCGCCCAGGGTGCGCATGCCGCGAGCGGTGACCCAGTCGGGGCAGGACACGAAGGCGGTGGTGTGGTTGCGCAGGATATCCCAGCCCAGAATGTTGGGCTCGCCGCAGCACAGACCGGCCATGATGGAAGGCATGTCGCCGTCCACGATACGCGGATCGCCATCGCCGGCGGCAGCGCCCTTGTACAGGCAGGCAGCAGGCGCGCACTCAACCACGACGAAGGTGGGCGGGTTATCGGGATACAGGTTGGAGAAGTAGCCCACCACGGCGCCGGCGAGCGAACCCACGCCAGCCTGGACAAACACGTGCGTCGGGCGGTTGATGGCCATCTCGCGCAGCTGCTCGGCAGCTTCGGAGGCCATGGTGCCGTAACCCTCCATGATCCAGGACGGGATCTTCTCGTAGCCCTCCCAGGCGGTGTCCTGAACGATAACGCCGCGCTCGCAGGCGTCGGCCTCGGCGGCGGCCATGCGCACGCACTCGTCGTAGTTGACCTCTTCGATGGTCACCGTGGCGCCCTCGGCGGCGATGTTATCGAAGCGGGGCTTGGTGGAACCCTTGGGCATGTGCACGACGGCCTTCTGGCCCAGCTTGTTGGCAGCCCATGCCACACCGCGACCATGGTTGCCGTCGGTGGCGGTAAAGAAGGTAGCTTGGCCAAAGTCCTTGGCAAGCTGATCGGAGGTCAGGTAATCGAAGGTGCACTCGGCAACGTCCTTGCCGGTCTCGTCGGCAATGTAGTTGGCCATGGCAAACGAACCGCCCAGGACCTTAAAGGCGTTGAGGCCAAAGCGATAGCTCTCGTCCTTAACGCACAGGTTGGACAGGCCCAGGCGCGCAGCCTGACCGTCCAGACGGGCAAGCGGAGTGACGGTATATTGAGGGAACGACTGGTGGAAGGCACGGGCCTTCTTCACGTGGTCGAGGCTCATGATTCCCAAGTGCTTGTCATCGCTCTTGGGCATCGTGTTGCCCGCCCACTGGATCTTATCGGCCATACGGTGAACTCCTTAAGTCCTCTCTTGCCGGCCCCCGCATACGCGTTTCAGCCCATTCCCATTCATGCGACTGAACTTTTATGTGGATGCCAAACAAAAAGTTTGTTAGTAATGTTCTATCACACTTTTTGATTGCTAAACCTAACGAATTGTTTGTTGCCGTAATCGGTACTTTTTCGCCGCCGAACGGTTGTATAACGCAGCGACGCTTTCGTTATTTGCGAACAGGTGTGGTTTATGGCAAAGTATGCCCAAACTAATTTTTAGGAAGGCACCCATGACCCCCGCACAGATTGAGTTTTACAAGCGCCTCGCACACGGTCTGGCGCTCCAATTTGGTCCCAACTGCGAAGTCGTCGTCCACGATCTGGAGACCGAGGACGTGGACCACTCCATCGTAGTGATCGAAAACGGCCACGTCAGCGGGCGCAAACTGGGTGACGGTCCCAGCCATATTGTGCTTGAGTCCATGCACGAGGGCACCGCCGACGTGCACGACCGCGAGCCATACCTCACCAAAACCACCGATGGCAAGCTACTCAAATCGTCGACCATCTTTATCCGCAACGACGAGGGCAAGCCCGTCGGCATTTTGGGCATCAACTTTGACATTACGCTTATGAAGGCTTTTGAGCGTTCGCTCGACGCCTTTACCGGCACCGGCGGCACGGGCTATACCGAGCCCGAGCCCATTACCAAGAACATCGGCGACCTGCTCGAGGACCTGCTGCACGAGTGCGAGCAGTTTGTGGGCAAGCCCGCGGCGCTCATGACCAAAGACGAGCGCATTCGTGCCATTGGCTACCTCGACCGTCGCGGCGCCTTCCTCATTTCCAAGTCGAGCGAGCGCGCCTGCGAGTTCTTTGGCATCTCCAAGTACAGCTTCTATAGCTACCTCAATGAGGCCAAGGCGGCGGCCGGTGACAAGTAGGCACTCGCCTAGATTGCTCCTCCCCTTTTGGGCGCGAGTTCTGGAAAGCGCGAATCCAAGACCGAGCCGCTTGGGAAGTTCCATATAATCGATGTCATTAGTATTTCGAAAGGATGGAACAGAATGGCGATGAGCAAGGCATCATGCACCGGTCGCGGATTGATTCCGGCAATTGGTGGACATGTGCACCGCATGTTCGATGAGGGTGAAGACGACCTGTTTTCGCTAAGCCTTGACGACGTGATGGATGATCGCCCGTGGACCGCCGACGAACTCATGGGCGGCGGGGCTCGCCCGTCAAGTCCCAATCCCGCACTTGTGCCTAAGCCCGCATCTGCGCCGACTCCTGCGCAGTCGCCTGTTTCGTCGCCCGCGCCTACGCCCGCACCCACTTCGGCGCCCGCGCCCGCTCCCCGCCCCGCAAGCGACCCGTCCGAGACGGCGGCATTTCTCGCTGCTGCGGCGCAGGGCAAATCGGCCGACAGCACCGTTATGTACAGCGCCCAGCAGTTGCCTGTTCCTGCGGCACGCAAGCCTCCGGTCACAAGGCTCGATGAGCCCGTTGCCCATCAGGTTACCCACGATTCCTGGGCTGCAGCCGATCTGGATGAGACCTCTACCGGCATGCCGGCGCTCGATGTTCCAGTTAACCCACTTTTTGCCGCCAACACGAGCGCCGCGGACTATGAGGACGGTGCGGCATATTCCGATTATTCCGATGGCTATGCTGGCACCGGTCGCATCGAGACCGAGGATTATGGCACCGCATCGAGCGATTATCTCAACGATCCGTACGCTGCCACGCCCGAACCGGAATATGACCCGGAGGCCGCGTCCGCGCCGGCGTATACCAAAAGCACGGGCGAAGAGCGCTTCGCCGATTATTACGCCGAGGAAAAGGCGCTGCGTTTCTCGGAATTTCCGCAGGCAGTCAAGGTTGCCTTTATCGCCATTATCATTGCCCTGCTCGGCGTCATTGCGTTTGAGGGATTCCAGCTGTTCCGCGGCCCCACCCAAGCGGAGTCGGAGACCCAGCAAAAAGAGGACGATAACCAGTACCTGGACATCAACACCCTCAAGGGCGACCCCAACGACGGAGACGACGAGTAGCGAGGGTTAAGGGAGGGCCGGAAGAGCCGGCGGCACGTTACGGCTCCAAAAGCCCTGCCATAAAGATGGGCAGATACAGCACGTCACCATCGCGGTGAAGATTACATTCCGCAAGTACCAGGGCGCGATCGATTCCGTAGCCCTTCGTTGCCAGTGCGTTATCGAGCGCCGCGTGGGACTTAAAGCTCTTGCCCGATTTGACCTCGATGGCGAGCACTTCCCCATCGAGCGTCTCTTCCACAAAATCGAGCTCACCGACCTTTTTGGACGTAAAGTAGCGCAATCTAAATCCATGAGCTTTGAGCTCTTGGGCAACGAAGCCCTCAAACGCCGCCCCCATGTTCATGCCAAAGGCGTCTTCCGCCTCTCCATCAAAAACGCCTTGAGCGACCCTTTTGGAATACGACGACATGAGCATTCCGGTGTCCAGGTAAAACAGCTTAAATAGATTTCGCTGTTCCCCCAATAAAAGGGGTGCCAC
>CATZTY010000029.1 GCA_958424475.1 uncultured Collinsella sp. | reverse complement strand
ATGTACACGGCGACTTTCTCGGGCGAGGCGAACTTGGCCACGTCCTCGAGCACGCGCTGGGTACCGCGGCGCTCCTCTTGGTGCGGGATAGCCTTGAGGACACGGCGCTTTTCGAGAATTGCCAGCACGGCGTCGTAAAGGTTCACGACCTTGAGCGTGCACGGAAGCTTGTCGGCCTCGGCATCGCGTGAAAGGGTGTCAAATAATGCACGCGCCTCAAACTCCAGCGCGGGGTCATAGCAAAAAGTGTGGAAGCCGATCTCATTGCCTATGCCCTTGTTGGCCAAAAAGTCCTCGCTGCACAGGCACTCGCGCAGAAGCTGCGCACGGCGCTCAAATTCCTGACAGGCGCGCTCGGAGCGGGCATGCGCCGCCACGACGCTCTTGCGGGAATGGATACCGATATTGGTGGTGAGATCAGTCGCCGGGGTGATAACAGGGTCGACGGCGCTTTTGACGGGAGCCACGCTACATCACCGCCCTGCCGGTAAGGGCCGCGATAAGCGACTGCTCGCCCAGCTGAACCAAGGCTCGCTCGACATCGGAATCGAGGAAGAGTGGTGACAGGCGCTCGGACTCCGGGCCCTGGCCCTCGCCGATAAGGCCGGCATGGCGGAGCGTCTGGCGGAGCGAGCCCTTAATGCGCTTGACCGTGGCCTCAGTCCAGCGGGCCGCGTCCGGATACTCCGTGGTAAAGCGTGTCATAAAGGCGTTGAGGTCAACCGCCGTAAAGGCATAATCGAAGTTTTGTAGGCGCTCCCCTACCTCGACGAGCACGAGCTCGCGCACGATATCGTAGCGGCAGATCATGCTGTAGAAGATGGCCTGGTCCGCCTGCGTGGGAGTGCCGGATGCCATGAGCCTGGTTAGGGATGACGCAGCCTCGACGGCGGTTTTGGGGTCGATGCCGCGCGCGGCGCATACGGCGTCCGTGGGCACCATGGCGTCAAGGCGGCGAAGGCACACGGTTGCGCGGTTGGCGACCATGCGCTCCGTGGGATATTGAAAGAGGTTCTCGCTCTTTACGCGTACAATGACCTGCTCGTCGCTTGCGCCCTGCATACGAAGGGCAGCGACGATGCGCATCTCATGCGGGAGGAATTGCTCGCGGGTGAGCACCCCCCCCCCGAACGCTTTTTGTGGTTACATCCACAGTACACGCTCCAAGGGTGTCAAAGGCTGTCACAAGTGCGCCGCAACCCGGCAGGCAGGCGCGGCGCACATGACAATAATCATACCTGTTGGTAAAAAAGTTACCACGCCCAGAGTGTCAAATGTTGAGCAACAAAATTTAATCCGGTTAACGGTCATTTTCGCAGCTTAGAAACTTTAACGAGGTCGCCCCAAATCACACTTGCCAGACAACCGCGCTTACGAATGCAGGCACGCATACGCACAACGCCACCCTCCGCTACACTCAACATAGAGTTCTACATATGATTCTATGTAAGGAGTTTCATATGCCTGTCGTAAAGCCTATTTCTGATCAGACGCGCGCTAACTACCATTCAGGAACGCGAAGATCACATTCAACGTACCATCGCTCATGGTTATGACGACCTCACCAACGGTCGTGTGCGCCCCTGGAAACAAGCGAAGGCCGAGGCAGATCGGATGCGAGCCATCAGGTAAGGTCACCCCCCATGTAACCATCCGGTAAATCATAGCGGCGTAGTCGAGTTTTACCGTGATGCGGTCGCGCCTGGCGCTCCACTGTGCTAAAGTATCCCGAACGTTCAAACGACTACGAGGGGGAACTAGAAGATGGCACGTGTGCACAACTTCTCAGCTGGCCCGGCCGCGCTGCCTACCAGCGTGCTCGCCGAGATCGCCGACGAGATGATGGACTACCGCGGTTGTGGCATGTCCGTGCTCGAGATGAGCCATCGATCTAGCATGTACCAGCAGATTATCGACGACGCCGAGGCAACCCTGCGTCGTCTGCTGAGCATCCCCGACAACTACCGTGTCCTGTTTTTGCAGGGCGGCGCCACGCTGCAGTTTGCGGGCATCCCCATGAACCTCATGCGCCGCGGGCGCGCCGGCTACATCGTGACCGGCAACTTTGCCAACAAGGCATACAAAGAAGCCGCCAAGTACGGCGAGGCCGTGCTGCTCGCGAGCTCCGAGGACACCAACTTCGACCGCATCCCCGACATGGCCGACATCAACGCGCGCATTGCCGCCGAGGCCGCGAGCGACGGGCTCGACTACGTTTACATCTGCCAGAACAACACCATCTTTGGCACCATGTACCACGAGCTGCCCGCTTGCGGCGACGTACCGCTGGTCGCAGATGTCTCGAGCTGCTTTCTGTCGCAGCCGCTCGACGTCGAGCGCTACGGGCTCATCTACGCCGGCGCTCAGAAAAACGCCGGCGCCGCGGGCGTGACCGTGGTTATCGTGCGCGACGACCTCATCGCCGACGGCCCCGCCTTTGCGCAGACACCGCAGTACATGGACCTTAAGGCCCAGGCCGCCAAGGGCTCCATGCTCAACACGCCCAACACCTTTGGCATCTACGTGTGCGGCAAGGTGTTCCATTGGGTCGAGGAGACCGGCGGACTTGCCGCCATGGCCGAGCGCAACTGGGCCAAGGCCAACCTGCTCTACGACCTGCTCGAGCACAGCGAGCTGTTCCATGGCACCACGCAGGCCGACAGCCGCTCCATCGCCAATGTCACCTTCCGCACCGGCGACGCCGAACTCGACGCGGCCTTTGTCGCAGGCGCGGCCGAGCACCAGATTCAAAACGTCAAGGGCCATCGCCTGGTGGGCGGCATGCGCGCCAGCGTCTACAACGCCGTAACCATGGAAGACGTGCAGGCACTGGCCTCGTACATGAAGGACTTCGAAACGCAGCGTAGTTTGAGCCCGCGATCTAACTAGCCCGCAACGCGCGGGCCGACCAGCCACTTCAAACCACCTGTTTAAACCAAACCTGCTAAGGAGTTTTTCATGCGCAAGATTAAGACCATCGACGACATCACCAAGGACGGCAAAGTCGAGTTTGGCGAGGGCTACGAATTTGTGAGCACCGCCGAGGAGGCCGACGCCATCCTGATGCGCTCGACTGACCTGCACGGCTACGAGCTGCCCGAGGGCATCCGCGCCATCGCCCGCTGCGGCGCCGGCGTCAACAACATCCCCGTCGAGGAGTACGCCAAGAAGGGCGTCGTCGTCTTTAACTCCCCCGGCGCCAACAGCAACGCCGTTAAGGAGCTCGTCCTAGGCATGCTGGTGCTCTCGAGCCGCGGCGTGGTGCAATCGATGAACTGGGTGCGCGACAACGCCGACGATCCCGAGATTCAGGTCGATGCCGAGAAGGCCAAGAAGGCCTTTGTGGGCCGCGAGCTCAAGGGCAAGCGCATCGGTGTCATCGGCCTGGGCAACGTGGGCTCCAAGGTCGCCAACGCCTGCGTCGACCTGGGCATGGACGTTTACGGCTACGACCCGTTCATTTCCGTCGAGCATGCGTGGGTGCTGAGCCGCGAGGTGCAGCGTGTGGGCACGCTCGAGGATCTCTGCCGCGGCTGCGACTACCTCACCGTACACGTGCCCAGCAAGGCCGACACCATCGGCATGATCAGCACCGAGCAGATCAACCTGCTGGCCCCGGACGCCGTGCTGATCAACTACGCACGCGAGACCATCATTGACGAGGACGCCGTCGACGCTGCCCTGCGCGAGGGCAAGCTGAGCTGGTTTAGCTGCGACTTTGCCACGCCCAAGACCGTCAAGATGCCCAACACGTTTATCACCACGCACTCGGGCGCCGGCACTGGCGAGGCCGAGGCCAACTGCGCCGATATGGCCATCAGCGAGCTCAAGGATTACCTGGAGAACGGCAACATCGCACATAGCGTCAACTACCCCGCCTGCAGCATGGGCAAGGCGCGCGCCGCAAGCCGCATCGCCTGCCTGCACGCCAACGTGCCCAACATGATCGGCCAGATCACGGCCATTCTCGCCAAGGACAACGCCAACGTGCAGCGTATGACCAACGAGTCCGCTGGCGAGAACGCCTACACCATGTTCGACACCGACGAGCACCTGGACAGCAGCACCATCGAGGCGCTCAAGCAGATTCCGTCGATGTATCGCGTGCGCGTGATCAAATAGCGCCGGCGCCAAGCCTGCCAGGCAGGCAATGAAGCCCGTCCGGTCCCCGTTTTCGCGAAACGGGGACCGATTTCGTTGCTCCGGCTGGTTTTGTAAATGCTACCAAGAACAAGTTTTTTCGGATAATCGACAGTCATGCCCAAATCACTGAGCGCACCCGCTTTGATAAACAGCTTTATCTGGGGCTTTAGTAGGTAAAAATCGATCTCTGTATACCACATCCAAGTTGACTGTCGATTTTCCGAAACAACTTGTTCTGAGTAGCATTATTAAAGCCCTTCCAAGACGAAACTGAAGCCTTTTTCGCGCCCAAAACTCTAGCTCGCGCGACCGTTCTCCACCCGCACGACTACATTCCCGCCCAATCGATAAAAATCTCCTCACGAAGCCGCCGTTCAAGCTCCTGCTGCCGCGGTGTCTTGTCTTTCAACGGCGCATCGAGATAGGACATGATGAGCTCCATCACCACGCGGAAGGCATCGGAGTCGGCCAGCTGACCATAAGTCATCAGAACGACGGGATATCCCATCGCTTGCAGGGCAGTCGTTCGATCAGAGTCCGCGATCTTGGATTCTATGGATCCGTGAATAGCTTTACCTTGGCATTCAACCAGACACTCTCGACTGCCGTCCTTATTTGCCAGCAGGATATCGGCATAGCGCCTATCAAGCCCCGAAATCAGGCGGGCGCTGCGCGTCATACGAATCTCAACGTTATTGGTAAGGCGCAGCCCTTCGCCGCCGCGCAACCTCGTAAGGCCAAACAGCATCGAAGCCTGGACCTCGAGCGGCGATGCCGCCACCCCCGTAATGCATTTCGCGGCACGCGTGAACGATTTAGCGCCGCGGAGCCCCGGGATCTTATCGACGTACTCCGCAAATTCAGAGAGCTCAATCAAGGGAGGTCGTTTCCACAAGTCCGTTGAATTCCCCGAGGCATCCTTTACGTTTTCCCAGCCCGACCGCGCGTCACTCCACCGGCTCCCATATGCCTGCTCAAGTGCCGACTTTACCTGAGGCGCAATCTTGCACACGGCAAAGGCGCCGCACATCTCATACATGCACATGATCAGACACTCGTTTGAGACCGAGGAAGCCAGGGTCAACAGGGTAAAGAGTGGTGACGCGACATCGAGGCCAAACTCTGTCTGCCGCATGGAATCAAACGGCCTCTCCCCGTTCAAAACATGCCTGACAATGCGATCGCCCTTGCGCCCGCAGACGCCCTGCGCCAACACGTGTAACGGGGTGCCCAGGAAATGCTTGACGAGCGGGTGTTCACAAAGATGCTCCCTGCGCGGATCGTCTACAGAATCGGGCAGGTCCGGCATTATCGCCAAGACCTGTGGAGGTATCCGGTGATACCGAAAGGCAGATATGTCGCACAGCATGTCATCCATGAAGGGTACGTACCCACCGCGTCGTTTGTAAACCCGCCTGGACGGCAAACGCGCTGGCTCGGCCTGCGAACGGTAAATACTGCTGCGCGCACGCCGCGGATCTCTCAGGAGGCTTACAATCTGTTTGAAAAGCAGGCTGATTGTGAGGTTGCATATGGTTGATGAGGACTTTGCCTGGCGGCTTGCGCAGGACCTTGTGAAGATTGATAGCTCGGATCCGGGTGCGTATGAGGACGAGATCGAGCACTTCATTAAGAGGCTCATTGAGCAGCAGCTGGCGCAGCTTGATCGTCCTGAGCTCGATGCCGTGCAGATTGCAGAGCTCGAAGCACTCCCCGGGCGCCGCAACCTTATGGTCACCGTGCCGGGCCAAAGCGACGAGCCGCGACTCGTCTACATCTGTCACATGGATACAGTCACCTTGGGCGACGGCTGGGACGCGGACATTCCGCCGCTCGGGACGGTTGTGCGTAACGACAAACTCTATGGCCGTGGTGCGTGCGACATGAAGGGCGGTCTGGCCTGCGCCATTGCCGCACTGGTCCATACGCTCGAGCGCGTGGCGGCGGATGGCGCGCTGCCCCGCCGCGACTTTTCGCTCATCTGCTCGGTCGACGAGGAAGACTTTATGCGAGGCTCCGAGGCAGCCATCGATGCCGGCTGGGTCGGTTCGCGCGAATGGGTGCTGGACACCGAGCCCACCGACGGACAGATCCAGGTGGCGCACAAGGGGCGTACGTGGTTCGAGATTGAAATGGCTGGCGTGACGGCGCATGCGAGCCAGCCGTGGAAGGGCGCGGATGCCGTCGCCGCCATGGCCGAGGTCGTGTGTTCGCTCCGTCGCGCGTTTGTGGCGCTGCCCGCGCACGATGAGCTGGGGTCTTCGACCATCACGTTTGGCCAAATCGAGGGCGGATATCGCCCCTATGTCGTGCCCGACCGCGCCAAGGTCTGGGTCGATATGCGCCTGACTCCGCCGACCGATACGGCCGTCGCGAAGCGCATGGTAGAGCAGGCCATCGCCGGCGCCGAAGCCGCGGTCCCCGGCTGCCATGGAAGCTATACCGTGACAGGCGACCGCCCCGCTATCGAGCGCGATCCGACCTCTCCCCTTCTAGCAGCGCTCAAGCGTGCCGCCGATGACGTGACGGACGCGGACACGACCGTCGGCTTCTTTACCGGCTACACCGACACCGCCGTCATTGCTGGCAAGACAGGTAACCGCAATTGCATGAGCTACGGTCCCGGGTCGCTCGCGCTCGCGCACAAGCCCAACGAATATGTGCCCCACGCCGATATCGTTCGTTGTCAGCAGGTGCTAATCGCGCTCGCCGATAACGTGCTCTGGGACGCGAGCGGCCAAGTTGGGGCATAATAAGCCGCGAACAAACCGACTCGCGCGTTAGGACCGCCCATGAAAGCACTTCCGTTTCCCTGTATCCGCCCGGCTCAGGACCGCGTGCTCGAGGCGCTGCCTGCAATGGGCAGTATTCTGAGTGACAACGAAGCCCTGCGCGAAGCCATTGCCGATGGTCTGATGCTCAAGGACCCGGGTGCGGCGTATTACGTGTACGAATGCTCGGGCGAGCCGGGACGTGTGACGGGTGTCGTGGCGATCTGCCCGACGAGTGTACTTGCGGGCGGCAAGGGCGACGCCAGCGCCGACGTGGCCGCCGCCGCGCGCGCGATCGCCGAACTCAAAGTTCAGCCGCGCCCCGTGTCGCTCGCCTACGAGGCGTCGCCCGTCATGGACATCATCCTGGGCGCTGCCAAAGAGGGCGCCTCGCTCTACGCCGTCACCGACCCCGCGGGCATTACGCACCGCGCGTGGGAGGTCAAGCGCGAGGACGCCGTCGGCGCCATCCGTGCCATGCTCGACCAGGCGCCGGAGCCGGCACTGGCCGACGACCCTGCCTACGCTGCCGCGCTGGTCGGGGCATCACAGCTCCTGGCCGACGATGCCCGTGCCGCCGGCACCTACACGGGCAAAGAGCCGTTCAACTTTACCGTAGCTGTGCTCTTCCCCGCCGCGCAGGTCAGCGGCGGCGCGCCGCAGGTCCCGACGGGCCTGCTCACCCACCAGATCGCGCGGTTCTAGCGAGACCAGACCGCCCGGCACAAAAATCGGCAGCTCAACAAACAGGGGGCGGAGATGCAGCAGATACATGCATCTCCGCCCCTTTTGCGTCGAGAAGTTATGCCGGTGACCCGTGCCGCCGCGCTCGCGTTATCCGCGCTGCGGACCCGCAGTAGCCACGAGCGGTTCAAGCCCCAGCTCGCGCGCGTAGTCTTCCTGCGTAAAGACTTCGACCAGTTCAAACGTATCGGCCGCATCGTCAAACACGAAGTGCAGCACCGAGCAATTGCCCGGAACGCGATCGCGCTCGTCGGCCACCGCGCCCTTGGTATGGTCCAAAAACTCCTTGATGGCCGAGCCATGGCTTACCGCGAGCACGCACGTATGGTCCGAACGCTGCATAAGCTCGGTCAGCGTCGCCACCATGCGCTCACGCACCTGCATCTGGCCCTCGCCGCCAAACTGACGATAGAAATCTCGCCACGGGCGCTCGGGCATAAGCATCACGCGCTCGGCCTCAAAGTCGCCAAAGAACCACTCGCGCAGACCGTCCAGGCGCTCGTACGCCAAGCCCGGCCACAAGTTGGCGATAGTCTGCTCGGTGCGGTGAAGCGTGGAGGTGTAGGCATGATCGGGCTCAATGCCGCGCGCACGTAAAAACATGCCGGCGCGCGCCGCCTGGTCGCAACCCAACTGCGTAAGCGGCGAGTCACTCCAGCCCTGAATAATACGCTTAAGGTTGAATATCGTCTGTCCATGACGGACCAGATACAGATCTTTATTCATAGGGGTCCTTTCGTTCGTTACCAACCCAAGAGCGAAAACGCCCCGTCGCAATAGCCAAAATGAAGCACGGCACCGTTGTCGGGCAGCTCTCCCTCGCCAGTCACATACTCAAGAAACTCCTGGCAGGCTGAGCCGTGGGAAACCGCCAGCACGCAGTCGTGCTGCGGCCTGGCCATGATGCGGGACAGCGCCGCGACCATGCGCGACTGAAGCTGCACTTCCGACTCGCCACCAAAGGCCACCGGATAATCGCCCCAGGGCTGCGGCGGCATCTCGCGATTTGATGTGCCCTCCAGCGAGCCAAAATGCCACTCACGCAGGTCATCGACCAGCTCTATGGAACGGCCCTCGCCAACGATAAGCTCGGCCGTATGCCGCGCCCGGCCC
>CATZTY010000028.1 GCA_958424475.1 uncultured Collinsella sp. | reverse complement strand
TTAAACCGGCGCGCCACCTCGCCAATACGGAGCAGGCCCTCAGTATGTTCACTTGGCATGTCGGTCACAGGACCGCTCCTTTCGGCAAAAAGCAGGGGAGGGGCGCTAGGCTCGCGTCGCCTCGCTACGCCACCAGCTTGTCAAAAGCCCCGCGCCGGTTGAGCACGGTAAACGCGACAACACAGATGACTGCCGACAAAATCGATCCACACGGCGAAGCGATGCCCATGGGAAACAGCGTGTCGGAATAGGCGTTCGACAGCAGCCACGCGCCCGGCACGCGAATGAGCGCCACGGCCAGCACGTTGTGCGCAAAGCCGATGTAGCTCTTGCCGTATGCAGCGAAAAAGCCGCTAAAGCAAATGTGGATGCCGGCAAAAATCGCGTCGAAAATATAGCTGCGCATATAGCCGGTGCCGGCCGCGACTACCGCGGCGTCCTTGGCAAAAAAGCCGATAAACGCCGGTGCCACCAGCCACATCAGAACCGTGATCAGACAGCCGTACACCACCGAGATGGTCATGGCGTCCTTGAGCACCTGACGCGCGCGGTCGCCCTTGCCCGCGCCGGCGTTTTGCGCCGTGAGCGCGCTGACAGTGGCGCCCATGGAACTCGGCACAATGAACAAAAAGCTGATCATCTTCTCGACCAGGCCCACGGCGGCGGCGTCGACGAGCCCTCGGTGGTTGGCGATGACGGTGATAAACATAAACGCCACCTGGATGCAGCCGTCCTGCACGGCCACGAGCACGCCGATTTTAAGGATGCTGCCGAGCACCTCGGGCTGGGGGCGCAGGTCGCTACGCTTAACGTGGATGTTCGTGCGGCGGCTCTTGAGCCACACGAGCGCGAGGGCAACGCTGGCCGTCTGGGCGGTTACCGTGCCGAGCGCCGCACCCACGGGGCCGAGCCCCATGTGGCCGATAAACAGAAAGTCGAGTGCGATGTTGATGATGCATGCCACGCCGATCACGTACATAGGCGAGCGCGAATCGCCCAGCCCGCGAAAGATGGCCGAGAGGATATTGTACGCGGCGATAAAGGGAATGCCCATAAAGCAAATACGCAGGTAGGCGGCGGTTCCTTCGACTGCCTCGGCCGGCGTGCCAATGAGCGCCACGATTTGCGGGCACAGTGCGAGCAGGACGGCGGCCAGTACCACCGAGACGCCCATAAAGAGCGTGATGGTGTTGCCGATGGCGGTCTCGGCGCGATCGAAACGGCGCGAGCCCACGGCGTGGCCGACGATGACCGTCGTGCCCATGGCCAGGCCCACGAGCGTCACGGTAATGATGTAGAGCGTCTGCGCGCCATTGCCCACGGCGGTGATGCCGGCGGCGCCGCTAAACTGCCCCATCATGTACAGGTCGGCCATACCGTAGAGCATCTGCAAAAAGTACGAGAGCATATAGGGCAGGGCAAAGACCGCGATGGTCTTAAGGACATTGCCGCGTGTGAGGTCGTGTTCCATGGGCGAGGCACTTTCTGGTTTGGTTCGTTTAGCTACCAGTGTAGTGAAAACCCTACAACGATTGTAGAGTCAAGGTTTATGTTGGCAGTGGGGCGAAATAAGTCGCGCGCACCATTATTCCGAGTGAATATGGACACACGTCACGAGAACTCGCCGCCGGCGCTAACCTTGCAGAAAACGATTTCGGAATACTTGACACCATTATTCGGCGCGCAATAATACGTGCGTTTGCGAACAACGTTTGATGGGGGTTGAACCTGCGTGCGCAATCTCAAAATACTGTTTTCCTATCTAGGGACATACCGTCGCGATGCCATCCTCGGCGTGTTCTTTGTGTCGGTCGAGACGGTGCTCGAGCTGTTTATCCCGGTCATCATGGCCAACATCATCGATGTGGGCGTGCCTGCGTGTGATATCAACTACATGCTGCTACAGGGTGCGTACATGTTGGTGTGCGCTGCGCTTTCGCTGGTACTGGGCTTGGGTTATGCCCGCACGTCCGCCCGCGTTGCCTCGGGCCTAGGCGCCAACCTGCGCGAGGCCGAGTACAAAAAGATTCAAACGCTCGCCTTTGGCAACCTGGACAACTACGACGCCAGCTCGCTCGTCACCCGCATGACCACGGACATCACCGTTATCCAAAATGCTGTGGGCAACGGCTTTCGCCCTATGGTGCGCGGCCCGGTGACGCTTATCGTCGGCCTTATCTACGCGCTGATGCTGTCGCGCCCGCTCGCCACCGTCTTTGCGATCATCTTGCCTGTGCTGGCAATCGTGCTGGGCGTTATCACCTACCGCGTGAGCCCGCTCTACCGCCAACTCCAGACCTCGATGGACCACCTCAACGGCGTGGTACAGGAGGACCTCACCGCCGTGCGTGCCGTCAAGGCCTACGTTCGTACCGAGCACGAGGAGGCCAAGTTCGACACCGTCAATACCGAGCTCGCCGGCACGGCGACCAAGACCTTCGGCACCGCCGTGCTCAACCTGCCGGTGTTTCAGCTGTCGATGTACGTGGCTGCGCTCTCCATCCTGTGGATTGGCGGCCGCATGATTCTCGCCGGCAAGCTGGGCGTGGGCTCGCTCACGGGCTTTATGAGCTACGTGCTGCTGATCATGAATTCGCTCATGATGATTTCCAACGTGTTTTTGCTGCTCACGCGCGCTCTTACGAGTGTGGGCCGTATCGCCGAGGTGCTCGATGAGGAGCCCTTTATCGCCAACCCCGCGGGAGACCTCGCGATTGCGGCACCAGCGGACGGCAGTATCGAGTTTCGCGACGTTTCCTTTAAATACCGCGCGGATGCAGCCGAGGATGTGCTCGAGCATATCGACCTTCGCATCGAGAGCGGCTCGACGGTGGGCATCCTCGGCGGTACGGGATCGGGCAAGAGCTCGCTTGTGCAGCTGATTGCGCGCCTGTACGACGCTACCGAGGGCGCCGTGCTTGTGGGCGGACGTGACGTGCGTGACTACGACCTCGCGACCCTACGCGACGCCGTGGGCATTGTGCTGCAAAAGAACGTGCTGTTTACGGGCACCGTGCGCGAGAATCTGCAGTGGGGCAATCCGCAGGCGTCGGACGATGAGCTCCTCGCGGCTTGCCGCGCGGCGTGCGTGGACGAGTTCCTCGATCGCATCGGCGGGCTGGACGGCGAGTTGGGCCAAGGCGGCGCCGGTGTCTCGGGTGGCCAGAAGCAACGCCTGTGCATCGCGCGCACGCTGCTCAAGCATCCGCGCGTGCTCATTTTTGACGACTCCACCAGCGCGGTCGATATGGCGACCGACGCTAAGATTCGCGAGCACATCGCCCGGATTTCCGATACGACCGTGCTCATCATCGCCCAGCGCATCGCGAGCGTCATGGATGCCGATCGCATTGTGGTGCTGGACGACGGTCGTGTCCACGGCGTGGGCACGCACGAGGAACTGCTGGCGGGCGACAACATATACCAGGAGATTTACGCCTCGCAGATGGAGTTTGCGGGGAACGCGGACGCCGGCGATGGCAACGACGGTGGCTGCGCGAATGATCCATTTTCCTCTGTCGCATGCGGATCACCCTTGGAAGGGGGTGAGCGCCATGCCTAAGACCGCAGCCCAAGCACGCCCGGCCGACCTCAAGCGCACCGTGCGCCGCCTGCTCTCCTACATGGGGCATGCCAAGTTCTCGTTGCTCGCGGTGGGCGTGCTCGCCTCCGTCGCCGCCATCGCGAGCCTCGCCGGCACCTACATGGTGCGCCCCATCGTTAACGGTTTGGCCACGGGCGGGGAGGAACTGCTCGCCAAGCAGGTCATCCTGACGGCGATCATCTACGCCGCGGGCGTGCTTTCGGCCCTGGGCTACTCGCAGATCATGGTGCGCGCGGCCCAACGCGTGGTGTCCGATATTCGCCGCGATCTGTTCGCACACATCCAGACGCTGCCGCTCAGTTATTTTGACAGCACGCGCTCGGGCGACATCATGAGCTTTTTCACCAACGATGTCGACACCGTCTCCGAGGCGCTTAACAACAGCTTTGCCAACGTGATTCAGGCCGCCATTCAGGTTGTGGGCACCACGGCCATGCTCATCATCCTTAACTGGCAGCTCACGATTATCACGCTCGTGTGCGATGCGGCCATTGTGCTATATGCGCGCTACTCGGGCGCGCGCTCTAAGCGCTTCTTTGCCGCCCAGCAGGCATCGCTTGGCGACCTGGACGGATATATCGAAGAGATGGTCTCGGGCCAAAAGGTCATCAAGGTCTTTAACCGCGAGGCAGCGAATGTCACCGGCTTCACCTGCCGCAACGACGAGCTTCGCCGCACCGGCACCGCCGCCGTGAGCTATGCCAACTCCATGGTGCCCATGACCGTCGTGATTGGCTACGTCAACTATGCCATCGTCGCCGTGGCGGGCGGCATGCTCTGCATCAAGGGGCTCGCCGACGTAGGTGCGCTCGCGAGCTACCTGGTCTTTGTGCGCCAGGCCGCCATGCCCATCAACCAGTTTACGCAGCTGGGCAACTTCTTGCTCAACGCGTTGGCCGGTGCCGAGCGCCTGTTTGCAGCCATGGACCTTAAGCCCGAGGTGGACGAGGGCTGCGTGGAGCTGGTGCAGACGGGCGACGCCGCGTGGGCGTGGAAGATTCCCGAGGGCCAGGGCTTGGGCGCGTACGGGCATCTGCATGACGTGGCTGCCGTTGATGAGTCGGGTCGCGCGGTGGCTGCCGACGGCACCGAGCTCACGTGCGGCTTGGTTTCGCTTGCCGGCGACGTGCGCTTCCATGCCGTGGACTTTTCCTACGTGCCGGGCACCCGCGTGCTCACGGACCTCAACCTGTTTGCCAAGCCGGGGCAAAAGATCGCGTTTGTGGGCTCCACGGGTGCCGGCAAGACGACCATCACCAACCTCATCAACCGCTTCTACGAGGTCGATGACGGCGAGATCACGTACGACGGCATCGACGTCAAGCACATTGCCAAGGCCAGCCTGCGCGGGTCGCTCGGCATCGTGCTGCAGGATACGCACCTGTTTAGCGGCACCATTGCGCAGAACATCCGCTTTGGCAAGCTCGACGCGACCGACGAGGAGGTACGCGCCGCTGCCGAGGCCGCCTGCGCCGACTCGTTTATCCGCCGCCTGCCTAGAGGGTACGACACACCGGTCACGGCCGACGGCGCCAACCTGTCGCAGGGTCAGCGTCAGCTGCTCGCCATCGCGCGCGTGGCCGTCGCCGACCCACCGGTGCTCATCCTAGACGAGGCCACAAGCTCCATCGACACGCGCACCGAAAAGCTCATCGAGCGCGGCATGGACCGCATCATGCGCGGCCGCACCACATTTATGATTGCGCACCGCCTGTCCACCGTCCGCGACGCCGACGCCATCATGGTCCTCGAACACGGCCGCATCATCGAGCGCGGCACGCACGAAGAGCTGCTCGCCCAGCGCGGCGAGTACTGGCAGCTGGCGCATGGCTTAAAAGAGCTGGATTAACCCGTTCGAGCACGATGCTTTGATCCCTCCGTGCCCCTCGCCTCAAACCATCACAACATTCGACGGTTTTTGCCAAAATCGGGAAAAGCATCGAATGTTGTGATGGTTTTTCTGCCACTCGACCGGGTGGAATCGCTTTCTTGCGCGCGAAGGTGTGCGGACCCGTGAGCAGGGGAATAAGGTTGGTTATCCGACTCCATTGGAGGGCTCATGGACCTGCCGATCGTCCTGTCCCATAAGACTGCCTGGCTGTACCACAACGTGGCGCGCCCGTCCGAGTCGCTCTCGCGAGCAAGCAGTCTATACGATGAGGACTCGCTTGCTAACGAGGCGGAACCGACCGCGAGCCTGCCCAAATTGGGACTCGATGCCAAGGGGCTGAGGGCTTCAACGGCAGTTGAGATCGTTACCGACTATCTGGTTTCGCTCGGTATTCCACGAGAAGAGCTCGATCATATCGACACGCTCGTCAACTTCGATTTTGAGCGCTCGACGCCGGCTGGATTTAGGTGCCACGTGTTTGGGGCGCCGATACCTCCAGGCCATCTTATCGAGGTGGCAGAGGGCCTTCTGGTGGTTGATGAGGTCATGTGCTTTGCCCAGGCTGGCTCGTGGATGAGCGAGCCCGAGCAGCTGGAATATGGCTACGAAATCTGCGCCCGATACCATTTGAATCATCTGTCGACAGACGATTATATCGAGATGGGGCAGAGGTATACCGTTGCCGACTTGATTGCCTATTGCAATGAGAACCGATCTCGTCAGGGGGCTGTGCGCGCGGCCGCCGTGCTCAAGCGCGTGCACGATGGCGCGCGGTCGCCCATGGAGACGGCCACCGCAATCATGGTCGTAGCAAAACGTTCCCAGGGCGGGCTGGGATACGCCAAGATCGAGCTCAACCATCGGGTCGATGTTCCCAACGAGTTCAAATATCTCGCAAAGGCCGGGTATTTCGAGATCGACGTATATGCGCCTGCGAGCGGTACGGGGATTGAATACAACGGCTCGGACCATCTTGATAAACAGCGCAGCGCGTCGGATGCGGAGCGCATGACCGTGCTGAGCGCGCTGGGCTTTAGGATGATCGTTCTCACCGGGACTCAGTTTGCCCATCAGCTGCAATTGCATCGGGCGATGAATGCCATCGCGCTCGCTATGGGTCTCAAGTGCGACCGAAGCGAAGCGTTCCAGAAACGTCAGAACGACCTGCGAGAATTCGTGATTCGGCACTGGGACGGCGGTCTTTAGGGGCGCTTTGGTCCTTCTACGGGGTGCTGTGGGCAGGCAAACCATCACAACATTCGACGTTTTTCGCCAAAAACGGGAAAAGCATCGAATGTTGTGATGGTTTGTGTGCTGAGGATGGGCTTGGGAAGTCCGTTTTGCTCGAAGCGATCTGTCCTGTCGTACGGGTGTCGGCATGATTCTCTCGTGGGGTATTATGTTTTCCGAAGAATAAAACGCCGCGTGAGGGAGGGCTGCGTGGACGGGCACGTGCAACATGATGGCTTTGGCCGCGATATCAACTACCTGCGCATTGCCGTTACCGACAAGTGCAATTTCCGCTGTATTTACTGCATGCCGGCCGATGGCGTGGCACCCCGCGCGCACGACGAGCTGCTCAGCGCCGAGGAAATCGCCCGCTTTGTGCGCTTGGTGGCGGGGGAGGGCATTCGCTGCATACGCCTGACGGGTGGCGAGCCGCTGGTCAGCCGCCGTATCATCCCGCTCATTCGCGACATCCGCGCGATTCCGCAGATCGAGGACATCTCGCTCACCACCAACGGCGCCCTGCTGCCCAAGCTGGCACCGCAGCTCAAAGATGCCGGGCTTGACCGCGTCAACATTTCGCTCGACACACTCGACCCCTCGCTCTTTGGAAAGATCACGCGTCTGGGTCGACTCGAGCAGACCATGGCTGGCATCGACGCGGCGCTGGCTTGGGGCTTTGAGCCCGTTAAGGTCAACTGCGTTGTTGTGCGCCGGCTCAACCAGGATGTGGCGGCCCTTGCACGACTGACCGTCGACCGTCCCATCCACCTGCGCTTTATCGAATACATGCCCATTGGCGACGAACGCACGAGCTCGCATTGCGCTGTGGATCCGCATGCGCCCACGCTCAATCCCGAGCTGTGGGACGCGAGCGATACCGTGCCGAGCGACGAGCTGCGGGCGCGCATCAATGCCGGGGCCGCCGCGACGGGGCTGGGCGAGCTCGAGCCGCTCGACATCAACGACGCTCCTGCCGGCGCGGGCCCTGCGCGCTATTGGCACTTTCCGGGCGCGGCGGGTACGGTCGGCTTTATTAGCGCCATGTCCAATCATTTTTGCGCGAATTGCAACCGTCTGCGCCTGACGGCCGATGGCAACGTGCGTCCGTGCCTGTTTAGCGATGCCGAGTATTCGGTGCGCGACGCCCTGCGCCGTGGTGATGATATGCAGGTACTTTCGATTTGGCGCGATGCCGTGGCCCACAAACCGCAGGAACACGCGATAATTGAGGGCACGCAACGATTTATGTCCCAAATCGGAGGATGATCATATGGCCAAGAGCAGGTACGCCGATGCCACCAAGGCCGCTCGCAGGGCCGCGATGTCTGCCCACAAAGCCACGGCTACTGACAGCGACGCCGACGCGTCCACGCAGCCGACTGCCAGCGCTGCCACCGAGCCCGCCCGCGACGCCCGTCGTGACGAGCTGACGCACGTGGACGCCAAGGGCGAGGTGCGCATGGTCGACGTGTCTGACAAGGCCGAGACCCATCGCATCGCCATCGCCGAGGGCACCATCCTCATGCACCCCGAGACGCAGGCCATGGTGCTGCAGGACCGCGCCAAAAAGGGCGACGTGCTTGCCTGCGCGCGCGTGGCGGGCATCATGGCCATCAAACGCACGAGCGACATCATCCCCATGTGCCATCCGTTGCTCATTACCAAGAGCAAGTGCGACATTGCGCCCATCGCTCCGGCGGGGACGCCGGCCGAGGACGTGCCCGAGGGCTGGGCGCCGGCGCGCGCGGACGGGCAGGTTGGCTTTCATGTACTGGTTACGGCCGGCGTGACGGGCAAGACGGGTATCGAGATGGAGGCCCTGACCGGCGCGAGCGCCGCGTGTCTGACGATCTATGACATGTGCAAGGCGGTCGATCGCGGCATGGAGATCGTCGACGTGCGCCTGCTGCACAAGGAGGGTGGCCGCTCGGGCGTGTGGGATCGTGCAGAGCGCCAGGCCGCTGCTGTCGAAGCCGTGGGTGCCGCGAGCGACGTGCCCGCGAGCGCACCCGTTGCCATCGCGCCCGCAGCTCCCGCTCCGGCCGTCCCCGCGATCGCGTTTA
>CATZTY010000027.1 GCA_958424475.1 uncultured Collinsella sp. | reverse complement strand
CAGAGCGAACAAATTGGCATGAAAAGAGGACGGCATAGACCTTCTGGTCATGCCGCCCTCTTTGAATGACAAGTTGTCGTTCTGGCCGCCGCGCAGCGTCAACCAAGTTACAGGCCGAGCATAGGCTCCAAGACGAAGAAGTACGCGAGCACCACGATGCCCAGAATGATGCGGTAGACGCCGAAGCACTTGAAGTCGTGACGGCGGACGAAGCCCATGAGCCACTTAATGGCGATAAGCGAAACCACAAAGGCCACAACGCAGCCCACGCCCAGGATGGCGATTTCGTTGGCGCCAAAGGTACCGCCCTTGATGAAGTACTTGACCAGCTTGAGCGCACTCGCGCCAAACATGACGGGAATGGCCAGGAAGAACGTAAACTTGGACGCCACCGAACGCGTGCAGCCCAAAAGCAGGCCACCGATGATGGTGGAACCGGAGCGCGACGTGCCCGGAATCAGTGAGAGCACCTGGAAGCATCCGATGCCCAGTGCGGTCTTCCAACTTAGGTCCTCGAGCGTGGTGATGGAACCAAAGTCCAGATCCTCGTCATCGTCCCCGTCCTCGGCAACATCTGCCGCGGGCGCCGCAAAGTGCGCACCGGCAGGGCGTCCACCCGACACCACAGCACGCGAACCAAACGAACCGGCAACGGCCATTTCCTCGCGCTTGCTCGCGCGCCAGTTCTCGATCACGATAAACAGCACGCCGTACACAATGAGCGCCAACGCCACAACGGGAGCATTGTAGAAATGCTCCTCCATCCAGTCGTTGAGCGGCAGGCCGATCGCCGCGGCGGGAATGCAGCCGAGCACAATCTTGCCCCACAGCACCCAGGTGTCGCGACGGCCCTCCTTGCCCTTGCTGGGCGAGAACGGATTGAGCTCATGGAAGAACAGCACACAGACGGCCAGAATGGCACCGAGCTGAATCACGACCAGGAACATATTCCAGAACGTCTCGCTCACGTTCATCTTGACGAACTCGTCCACCAAGATCATGTGACCGGTCGACGAAACAGGCAGCCATTCGGTGATGCCCTCGACCAGGCCCATGAAGGCAGATTTTAGAAGCTCGATAATATCCAAAGGGACCCCCTCGTTAGACACCCGCCGGTAGATGTTCTGCGGACGATGCGGGCGATGTCCCATTATCAACCGTTGGCGGTGAGACCGCGCCTACCCTTACCAAAAAACTCGCCCGTTCACAGAATTGCGAGCAGTCAAACCGAAATCCTTGGGTATAACTGCAACAAGATAAAGTGTCCGGCGGCCAACGCGCCCGCGCCCGCCCGACGCACGAGCCCCGCGCCCGTGCGATAGACCAAGGAGGAAACCATGAACGAGGGCTACACCAAGGTATTTGTTTCACTCGACGGTACTGAGCAGCAGGATTTTGTGCTCGCACGCGCCATCAAGGTCGCCGCGAACAACGGCGCCAAGCTAATCATCGGCCACGTTATCGATTCCACGGCGCTCGAGAGCGCCGGTTCCTATCCGGTCGATCTGGTCAACGGCCTAGAGGAGGCATTTAAGAACTCCATCGCCAAGCAGCTCGAAGAGGCCAAGGCCAATCCCGACATTCCCGAGGTCGAGGTCATGATTCGCGCCGGCCGCATTCGCGAGACGCTCAAGGACGAGATGCTCGACGTGGTCAAACCCGACCTGGTGCTCTGCGGCGCCCGTGGCCTGTCCTCGATCAAGTATGCGCTGCTGGGTTCGATTTCGACGTTCCTGCTGCGCAATACGGACTGCGACATCTTGGTCGTGAAGTAGGTTCCTTCCCGCCGGCGCAAGGCCTGCGGGGTTATCACGCCGACGTCCTCGCCGCTTCGCGGCTGCGGGATGTCGGCTTAGATAACCCCTCCCGGCCTTGCGCCTTCGTCACCGTACTTCAGCGAGTTGGCTGATAAAAGATGGCGTGCCGCCCCGTTTGGGGCGGCGCGTTTTTTATGGGGCGATTCATTTAAATCCTTGCGGCTATATTCACGTTCGGGAACATAGCGCCAATTGCCTTAGCTATGTTCACGTTCGGGAACATTGCCGTCCGCACCGCAAGACGGCCCGACTACTCAAAGTATTGGAACTTGTTGGTCGAGAAGGCGAATGTTACGACGAAGCCTTCGCCCGGTTCCGATGCTGCGGTGACGTCGATGCCCATCTTGGAGCACAGGCGCGCCACCAGGTAGAGGCCGATGCCCGTTGCGCGCTTGGTGGTGCGGCCGTTGTCGCCGGTAAAACCCTTCTCGAACACGCGCGGCAAGTCGGCCGCGCTCACGCCGCAGCCGTTGTCCGCAACGGTGAGCTCGATGCGCTCGCTTGCCAGACCTTCGTCCAACAACGCGCCCGAAAACACGATCTTTGCGCCGTCCTCACGCGCATATTTAATGCTGTTCTGAATGAGCTGGCCCAGAATAAACTCGAGCCACTTTTCGTCGGTAAAGACCTCAAAGTCGAGGTTCTCGCACACCGGAGCCACGTGTGCCGCGATGAGCTCACGCGCGTTGGCCTTGATCGCGCCCGTCACCAGGGTCTTAAGATCCCAGCGGCGAATCAGGTAGTCGCGCTCCACGACTTCCGAGCGCGCATAGTACAGCGCCTGGTCGATATAGCGCTCCACGCGGGCAAGCTCGCGGCCCAGGTCATCCACACGCGACAGATCGTCTTCGCTGCCGTCCAGGTTTTCCAAAATCAGATGGGCTGCCGCCAGAGGCAGCTTGGCCTCGTGGACCCAGCTCTCGATATAGTCGCGATAGTCATCGGTCTGGCGCCTGCCTTCGGCAACCTCGTCACAAGCGGCTTTGCCCACCCGACGCAAGACCTCGTACTCGAGCTCGCCCTCGGCATAGGTCGGACATTGCACCATCTCCTGCACCCATGCGGGACTCTCGAGCTCCTCTGCCGCACGCTCCAGCTGGCGCAGAAAACGACGACGGCGCGCGTACTCGATCACGATGCCGAGCATGCCGAAGATATAGGACACGCCGACCGCCACGACCACGATAGAAACGGGTGCGCCGGCGACCGTCAGCACAAAGCAGCTCAGCAGCACGCCGCACGTCCACACGGCGACGGGAAGCAGCGCGTCTTTGAAGAATTTGGCAAACGACATAGCCGGCCCCTAGACCGAATAGCCCTGGCCGCGGTGCGTCGTCAAATACCCCTTGATGCCGATTTTTTCGAGCGTGGTGCGCAGGCGGTTGATGTTAACGGTGAGCGTATTGTCGTCCACGAAGGCGTCGGAGTCCCACAGGTCCTGCATGATGGCCGAGCGCGAGACGATCTTGCCCGCACGGCTCAGAAGCAGCGAGAGGATACGCAGCTCGTTTTTGGTGAGCTCGGTACTGATGCCGGTTTGCATGTTGGTGACCATGGAGCGAGCGAGATCGAGCTCCAGGCCCTTGTGGACAAGTGTGCTGCGCTCGCCCGCCGCCGCGGTGCGACGCAGCAGTGCGTTGATGCGCGCCACGAGCACGCGCGCGCTGTAGGGCTTGGGAACAAAGTCATCCGCGCCGAGCGTCATGGCCATGACCTCGTCAATCTCGGTCGCGCGCGACGTGAGGACGATGATGGGAACCTCGGATTCGCGGCGAACCTCATGGCAGATATGCTGGCCGTCCTTGACGGGAAGTGTGAGGTCGAGCAGCACCAGGTCGGGCGCGGCGGCGAGAATATCGCGCGAGACGTGCTCAAACGATTCGCAGGCCTCGGTCTCAAACCCGGCGCGGGCAAGGATGTCGACAAGCTCACGACGAATGGGCTCGTCGTCCTCAACGACATAGATCAGCGCCATGTGTCCTCCCATTTCGCGTAACTTGCACCTTCCACACCATTATGCCCACGGCGTCGCAGCGATGCGACCCCGTGGGCACCTAATATGACAAAAGTGTTCGGTAGCCTTGAGAGAAAATAGGGGCCGACCGGTCCTAAACCGATCGGCCCCATCACTTCGACCCCGAGCCTCTACTCGAGCGTACGCATGTACGCAGAGATTGCATCCAGGCCCTTCTGCAGGTCGTCGGTGTTATCGGAGTATGCATAGCCGATGCGCATGCTCTTGGGCTCCTCGAAACAATCGCCCGGGGTGACGAGCGCGCCGGACTTCTTAATCATGTCGATGCAGAACGTCCTAGAGTCGATATCGTAGTCGTAATACACGAGCGCGGTGGTACCCGCCTCGGGCTTGACAAACGACAGGTGCGGCTCGCTCTCGACCCACTTCTCCAGAACAGCAAGGTTCTGACGGACGATGCGACGGCTGCGCTCAAGGATCACGGAAGCGTTGCCCAGAATCAGCTCCGCCACCGTCTCGCTGAATATGCCGGCGGAAATCAGGTTGTAGTCGCGATGCGAGAGCAGCGCGCGACGAAGTTCCGGGCTCTTGGTGACCGCCCAGCCCAGACGCAGGCCGGCGAACGACCAGACCTTGGACATGGATGCGGTGACGACGGCCTTGTCGTACAGGTCGATCACGGACTCGCAGTATTCATCCGTCTGAGTAAGCAGACGATAGACCTCGTCGCAGAGCAGCCACGCGTCGTGTTTGCGCGCAACCTCGACAATCGCCTTGAGGGTATCGGTGTCGAGCAGGGCGCCCGTGGGGTTGTCCGGGTTATTGATGCAGATGAGCTTGGTATCGTCGGTCACCAGGGCATCGAGCGCGTCGACGTCGACGTGGTAGCCGTTCTTGCGATCGAGCTGAAGGATATCGACCTTCGCACCGCACATCTCGGGAATCGAGTAAAGCTGCTGGTAGGTGGGCTTGACGGAGACTACGTGATCGCCCGGTTCGACGAGCGTGGAAATTACTAGGGAGTTGGCACCGGTCGCGCCGTGCGTGGGCACGATATGCCCGGGCTCAACCGTCTTATAGAGACGCGCGACCCCCTCGAGAAAGCCGGGCTGTCCCTCGATGTCTCCGTAGGTGAATCGGCGCGAGCACAGGCTATCGAGCCACGCCTTCTTGTCGGTGTTCGTAAGCTCGAACAGCTGGTCGAGCGTGAGGGAGTAGACGCACGTCTCCGCAACGTTGTGGGTGCACTTGGTCTCCCACTCGTTCATCCACTGCTCGACGGCAAAATCCTTGATCTGCATTGTCGTTTCCTTTCCTTGACTTTCTTACAGCTCCACCACGGTACCCAGCCCCGCCTCGACGGCGCGGTCGTAGGCGATTTTCGATGCCGAAAGGTCCTGAACGGCGATGCCCGACGTATCGAACACCGTCACCTGCTCGTCATCCGAACGCCCCGTAGCCGTGCCGGCGATGACTTCGCCGAGCTCCGCTTTGATGTCCTCGGGCGTGATGGCACCCTCGGCAACCGGAATCTCCAGCTCACCGGACGCGACCGATTGCTCGCGGTCGTCGACGTAAACAGCGGCACGGGCGACAAGCGCCGAGGCGAGCTCCTGCTTGCCGGGCATGTCGGCACCGACGCAGGAGATATGCGTACCGGGGCGCACCCATGCATCGGGGATGATGGGCTTGGTCGCCGGCGTGATCGTCACGATGATGTCGGCCTCTGCCGCGGCACCTTGGCCGTTGGCCGTCGCCTCGATGGAATAAGTGGATGCCTCGCGAGCATGCTCGCAGGCGCCCAAGATATGGGCGACCTCGTCTCGCATGCGCTCGACGCGAGCCTCGGGCGCGGCATCGGAAACCGGCTCCCATACCTTGACCTCGCCCACCTTGGGACAGGCGGCGAGCACGCCCGCCACCATGTAGGTGCTCATATGGCCGGCACCCACAACAAGCAGTTTGGACGCATCCGCCCGAGCCAGCCATTTGGCACCGAGCGCAGCGGCGGCACCGGTGCGAAGCCCAGTGACGGCGGAGGCATTAAGCAGCGCCAGCGGCTCGCCCGTCGCGTTGTCGCACAGCAGCGTGGTGCCAAAGATCTCGGGCAACTCCTTTTTAGGATTCTGAGAGAACCACGCAGTGAGCTTGAGACCGAAGAGGCCGCTTCCCGCCAACTCGCCCGAGCGGATATCCATATCGGCCACGCCGGGTTCGAACTGCTCATATACCATCGGCCACGCAACACCCTTGCCCGTTGCCTTCTGGCGATATGCCTCCTCCACGGCAGCGATTACATCCTCGATCGTCAGCACCTTGGAAACTTCCTCGGCCGAAAGCACCACCATCTGCCCCATCATCGCTCCTCTCAGCGAAAGTTTTACGTTGCTTCACTGTACGGTTTAGTAACGATGCCGCCAAGGATCATTTCTTGTTGGAATCTACAACGATTCTCAATTTGATTTTTCGTTCTATCAGCAGGTATTTGAATTATTTCTCGCATCAACTGCATATGGATGTGCGATTATCCTATTTATACCTGTACTTATTGTAGTAATTTACAAGGTGATGTTGATGCTATACACCATCTCGGACTTCTCACGGGAATATGAGGGGTCGGTTCGTCTAATCGCCGGCTCAAGAACAAATACCAGCGCGTCAACTTCAGTCCAGACGAGATCGTCCTCAGCACCTTCCTCTATGCGAAGGACGACCCATACCTCATCACTGAAGCCGTGAAATACCTCGTCGCCAAGGGGACGAGCGGCCTTATCATCAAAAACGTCCTGCACATCCCGATTCCCGACCAGGCCATCCGCTACGCCAACGCGCGGCACTACCCGGTCTTTCTCACGACCGACGACTCACTGTTCTTTGACAGCGTCATCTATGAGGTCAAACGGCATATCGAGCAGCTCGCGTCCATCGACTTCGCGCAGCGCGAGATCGATGCCCTGAGGACAGACGCATCGCCCGAGTCCGTCTGCCGACGCATCCGAGGCCTCAACCCGTCATTTCTGGACGAAGCGGTCGCCCTGTTCGCATCGTTTGCAGAGCCCCTCGACCCGCGTACGTTTTTGCAAATCGAACGTCTCTGCGCAAAATCGACCCTCGCCGGATGCCACAACATGCTGGCACCCTATGACGGAGGTTTGTTATTCGTAGCGACAAGTGACTCGGAGCAGACGCTCGATGTGGAGCGAATCGTGCAGGCGCTCACGGAGCTCATCGAGACTAGCGGTATCGATGGCGGAGCGGAAGGGCTCGGCATCAGCGATATTCTGTTTGGAGACGAGGCGGTGGCGCAGGCGATCTCTCAGGCGATTTACGCACAGCGCCTATCTTGTCAACGAGCCGAGGGCCCCATCCGCTATGCGCAGCTCGGCATCCTGAGAACCGTGATGCCTTTTGCGGAAACCCCGGAGATGCGGTCGTTCTCGGAGGCGATTCTCTCGCCGATACGCGAGCACGACAGCGAGCATGGCAGTGAGTTGGAATCCACGCTCGCCGCATTCATCGAGAACGACCGACGTATCGAGCAAACCGCCAAGCAGACCAGCCAGCACCCGAACACGATTCGATATCGCCTCGATAAGGTGACAGCTCTCACCGGGCTGAGCTACAAATGCGCCCCGGAGATGGAGCAGCTGTCGCTCGCCTACGCCATCGAACGCGCTCGCTCGCTTCAGTAAGCCCGCCCCGCCTTGAGGTTAGGAGCGGCGGGCGCGGAGCTTTTCGTAGCCTTCGGCGAAGAAGGCGACCGTGGCGGCGTCGGCCTCGGTGGCGTCCGTCTCGGTTGCGGGAACCACGCCGTGCTCGTCGCTCACCAGAAACAGCGCGCCCTTAAGCTGCGCGGGAATATCTACGCGCGTGACCGGGATGCCCTTGGTCTGGGCCAGCTGCTCGATGAGCGTCGCCGTACCGCACAGGCACTCGTCCGCCGGCGCCACAAAGGCAAGCTCGCCGTTGTTGACGGCAGCAAGCAGCTCGGGTGCCACGCCGGTTTCGTCGGCCTCGGAGCGGGCCTCGGCGGAGCGGGCGCACAGCGCCTTGGCCGACGTATCGGCGAGCGGCTCGTACTCCCCCACCGTCATGGCGGCGTTGCCGTTGATGTCGATCACCAGCATGAGCACGCCGTCGTGTGCGGTGTAATCACCCTCGGCAAGCGACCACTCAACGTGTTGCTTGGCCCAGCTGAGCATGTTATGGGTAAGCGGCTCGCCCTGCACCAGGCGCTCGGACAGTGCGCGAATGTGACGGTTGAGCATGGGCACCTTTTTGTTGGACATGCGCCAACGGCAGACAAGCGCGGGCTTGTCGAGCGTAAACTTCTCGACCGCCTCCTGATTGGCGCAAAAGTCCTCGTACGCACGCTGATCCTCGGCATTGCCAAACAGCTCGGCATCATCCACAACGGCCATATCCAACCTTTCTCAAAAACATACACCGCACCGTTATACCCAAAAAAGCCGCCCGCACCAACCGGCACGGACGGCAATAGATAGCTTTAGTTCGGGGCGAGCCAATACCGCTGGTGGAGCATAAGCCAGCGAGCCGGACCCAAGTACCTATGGTCGCCGCGAAAGAGGAGCGACGCGTACTTCTGTACGCGAGCGACGGTTTGAGCGGCGAGATGAGGTGCTTGGGTCCGGCGCAGCGTCGAGCAGTTACGCGGTTTGGTAAAACCGCGTAACGATATTAGTGCCTAAAATGCCTGGCCCCCGTGAAGACCATCGCAATGCCATGCTCGTTGCAGGCCTGGACGCTCTCGTCGTCGCGCTTGGAGCCGCCGGGCTGGATGATGCAGGTCACGCCGTGCGCGGCAAGCACGTCGACGTTGTCGCGGAACGGGAAGAACGCGTCGCTTGCACAGGCAAAGCCGCCCTTCTCCACGCCCTCGCGCTCGCAGAAGTCCTCGGCGCGCTCGCAGGCAAGCAGTGCAGAGTCAACGCGGTTGGGCTGACCCGGGCCCATGCCAATGCCGGCCTTACCCTTGGAGACCAGGATGGCGTTGGACTTGACGCCCTTGCAGACCTTCCAGGCAAACTCGAGCTCGGCCATCTCGGCGTCGGTG
>CATZTY010000026.1 GCA_958424475.1 uncultured Collinsella sp. | reverse complement strand
TAGATGCCGGCGAGGCAACGCAGGATGCGCGACTTGGAGATGCGCATGAGCGACAGGGCAAAACCGAAGGGAATTGCCAGCGGAAACGCCACAAGCACGATCGAAAGCGACATAAGGAAGCCCTTAAAGACGATCGGCAGGCTTTGGACCAAAATGACCGGGTTTAAGAACAGGCGCAGGAACATATTGGAGTTCCAGGCCTCGACCCACGGCTGCTCCTTAAGATCGGCCAGGAAGTTATCGAATGCCGTCACGCCCTTGATCTCCACCGACGGAATCTTGGAGATCTTCTTGGTCGAGCCATCGGCCAAAGTGCAGGTGCCGCTAAAGGCCTCATCGCCGCCCTCGACGGGGAAGGTCACGCCGTAAACCTCGACACGGAAATAGCCGCCGGCAGGCGCCGTCTCGCCAAAGTCGATCTTGAGCGTCTGGCCGTCAGCCTTGCACGTGGGCTTCATGGGCGTACGATCCATGAGGTCCTCGCCCGAGAGCATCGTCAATCGCGTGTCATCGGTACCAAACGTCGTGCCGTCGACAAACGTCAGCGAAAGACCGCTCAGCTCCTCGTCGGCATCGGCCTGGACCTCCCAGGTAATGCGCGTCTCGGTACCGCCGACCACAGCGCTGCCCGAACCAGTGTTGGGTCGGGCGGTAATCTTTGCGGTCTCAAGCGCCTGGGCGGTCGTGGGCGCATATGCCCCTGCGCACACCAGCGCGAGCGCCACGGCCATGGCGCAGGCTAGCTTTTGGAGCAAGGCGGGCAGTGGAAAACGCTGCTCCGCGGCCCCTTTGTTCAGTCGAGACAAGGTGGCTCCTATCGTAGAAGTTGCCGGCAAAACGAGACGGAAATACTCTCCGTCAAGAGAAGCGCAAAGGCCCTCTCCGCCAAAACGGAAAGGGCCCGCGAGCAATCAAGTAGCTATTTTACTTGATGTTGTACTTAGCCATGAGGGCGTCAATGGTACCGTCGTCGGTCAGGTCCTTGATGGCCTGGTTGATGTCTTCCTTGAGCTTGGTGTTACCCTGGTTGATGGCGATGGCGTACTCCTCGCCGGTGCTGATCTGCTTAATGGTCTGGCAGGTGTTGAACTGCTCGGCGGTCAGCTGGCTGGCAACGGAGCGGTTGGTGACTACGGCGTCGCCCTTATCGGACTGCAGGGCGCTGAAGCACTCGGTAGCGTCCTTGTAGGGGACGATCTTGGCCTTGGGGAAGTTCTCCTGGGCAAAAGACTCGGCGGTCGAGCCAGACTGAACGATGATGGTAGCGTCGGCGTTGTTGAGCTTCTCGCTGTAGTTGTCGGCCGTGATGTCGGTGTTATCGACCTTGGTCACGATAGCCTGATCGTCCATGTAGTAGGAATCAGAGAAAGTGACTTCCTTCTCACGCTCGGGCGTGTCGGTGATAGCCGCGATGGAGACGTCGTACTTGGCGCCCGAAGCGACACCCGGAACCAGCGTGTCAAAGTCATTGTTGACGTACTCGACATCCAGGCCCAGCTTGTCACCGATAGCCTTGATGAGCTCAAGGTCAAAGCCCTGGTAGTCGCCGTTGTCATCCTTGTACTCAAACGGCGCGTACTCGGCAGAGGTGCCGACGGTCAGCGTGCCGTCCTTGACGAGCGCGTACTCCTTGGAGCCGTCGACCTTCTCGACCTTAGCGTCGTCAGAGCTGCTGGAACCGGCATCAGAACCAGAGGTGGCGTTGGACGAACCGCAGCCCGTCAGAGCAAGGGCGAGCGCCATAGCACCCGTGGCGGCAAATGCGCCAAGCTTCTTCAGCTTCATAATCAGTCTCCTTCCGGTGACCTCGTTTGATTCAGAGGTCTGCAAAAACTGTTGGCTATTATGCACCCGGAATTACGAATCTGCAATGAGAAAACTGATTGAAACAAACCCATAACGTGAATGGAATACTCTACTTTGTGACAGTCATTACTGCTGCAATGACCTTAATAGTCTAATTTCAGCTGCATAACCTGCAAGTTCGTTCGGAGTCTCCAAAATAAACGGCAGCGAACGCAAGTGGCCATTCGATACAATATTCTGCATAACCTGCATACCTCCACCAAATTCCTCACTGCCAAGGTATCCCTTGCCGATGCACTCGTGACGATCTTTATGGGCGCCACAAGAGTTCTTCGAATCGTTGATGTGTACGGCATGCAAGCGATCGATACCCACCACGCGGTCGAACTCGTCGAGTACGCCGTCCAGATCATGGATGATGTCGTAGCCGGCATCGCTCACATGGCAGGTGTCTAGGCAAACGCCCAGCTTGGCCGACAGCTCGGGGCGTTTGCCGGCAACACCCTCAATGATGAGCGCCAGTTCCTCAAAGCTGCGGCCCACCTCGGTGCCCTTGCCCGACATGGTCTCGAGCAGCACCGTCGTCTGCTGGCCCTCAAACATCACCTGACACAGGGCGTCGACAATCATCTGAATGCCAGCGTCGGAGCCCTGCCCCACATGCGCACCGGGATGGAAGTTGTAGTAGTTGCCGGGCAGCGCCTCCATGCGCCGCAGGTCCTCTGCCATAGCCTCCAAGGCGAACTCGCGCGCCCGCTCTTTGGCAGAACAGGGGTTGTAGGTATACGGGGCATGCGCCACCAGCGGTCCAAAGTCGTTTTGCGACATAAGCTCGCGCAGAGCCGCCACGTCATCCATGTCAAGTTCTTTTGCCTTGCCACCGCGCGGGTTGCGCGTAAAGAACGCAAAGGTATTGGCGCCAATGGACAGCGCCGTCTCCCCCATCGCCCGATAGCCCTTCGTCGTCGAAAGATGACACCCGATCGTCAGCATCTCCAGCTCCCTCCTCATCAGTTGCGGTGAAATACGGTCTATTGGTGCCCTATTTTGGCGCAAACAGACCGTATTCCACCGCAAGTTATAAAAGGGGCATCAGGGGCAAAGGCCTCCAAGGCATTCCAGGCGCTGGCGCCATGCCCCCACGCACTAAAGTTTAAAGCGAATCGCATCGATAATGCGCGCGCAGCGCTGCGTGGCGGCAAGGGGCATGACGGGACTCTCGAGTTTCCCCGCCCGGATGAGCTGGGTCGCATGCTGGATTTCGCCGTAGAAATCATCGATCTCAAACGGGGCATTTATTTCGAGCGTTCGACCGTCGGAATACTTCACATGGGCGAGCTCGGGGCGATGGAGACGCTCGATTTCCAACGAGCCTCGCTCACAGACAATCGTTAAGCGGCTTTCATATGTTGCTTTGCCGTCGCACACCATATGAATGGGTATACCGCCGACGCTCATACGGATCTCGTCGGCCCAATCGACGCGGCCGCCTGATACGTCACGCCAGCGAACTTCACGGGATGAAACCTCGCACGCGCCCGCGAGCAAATCCTCAAACCAACCGACCGCATAGCAGCCCATGTCATATAGACAGCCGCCCTGCAACGAATCAAGCAGATAGCCCGAAGGAGGCTCGCCGTAATCGAGCTTTTGTACGCTTTCAATCGAGACAATACGGCCAAGCTCACCCGACGCAAGCAAGTCTTTCACGCGAGCGTGCATCGGGCAAAACCGATTCTTCATCGCCTCCATAAACAGCACGCCGCGCTCACGAGAGGTGGAGGCAATCGAGAGAGCCTCTTCCTCACTCAAAACGGCCGGCTTTTCGCACAGCACGGCCTTTCCGGCGCGCAGCGCGCGACAGGCCCAACGCGTATGCATGCCATGCGGAAGAGCCAAGTAGATTGCATCGACATCGGGGTCGGCAATCAGCGCGTCATAAGCCGCATTGCCGTTATCGTCGACCGAGACATGGCCATGCGCAGCATCGATCGAAAACACTCGGCAAAATTCCTCGACATGTGCAGGAGTGCGGCCGGCCGCAGCCACCAGCCGTGCCCCGTCGACCTTCTTGAGCGACGATGCAAATCGATGAGAAATGTGCCCGGCGCCCAAAATGCCCCAACGAACCTCACGCGAATCATTACGTAAACCTCGGTCACCCACGATAGTCTCCCATTAGTTGCGGCGAAATAGTTCCTGCTGTTGCCCTATTCTGCCGTAAACAGGAACTATTCCATCACAAGATATAAAAGGATCATGAGGAGCGCGTTGTGCGGAAGGCTTTAAGCACAGCCGTTACGGGGCCAGGCTGGAAACGTCGGCGCACGTCATCGAGACGCTCGGGAATATCGATGTGCTGCGGGCAGTGACGTGCGCATTTACCGCACTTGACGCAATTGCTCACCAGCTTGGGCTCGCTCGTGCGCACCGCGCTCGCCGTAAAGTATTGAGACAGCCCCGTAAACCAGCTGTGCGCGTAGCTCGCGTTGTAAGCGGCAAAGCAGCCGGGAATGTTAATACCCTTGGGACATGGCATGCAGTAGCCGCATCCCGTGCAGGGCACACGGTTCGATTTCTCAAACTCCATCAACACGCGCGCAATCGTGTCGAGCTGGTTGGCCGTCATCGAATTCGGCAACGCGAGGTCTGCCAGTGACGAATTCTCGTCCACTTGCGCGGTATCGGTCATACCAGAAAGCAACATGGTCACCTGGGGATGATTCCACACCCACGAGAGCCCCCAAGCGGCAGGCGTATGCAAATGCCGATCGCATGCACCATCGAGAACAGCGCGCGCCCGCGGAGGCAATTTGCCTGCCAAGCGTCCGCCCAAAAGCGGCTCCATCACAAACACCGCGAGACCTCGCTCGGCGGCGGCCATGAGCCCCGCCGTTCCCGCCTGATATCGCTCTCCAGCGTAGTTGTACTGGATCTGGCAAAAGTCCCACACATACGCATCGAGCATCGTGAGGAAGTCCGCCGCACTGCCGTGGTACGAAAAACCGATCTGGCGAATGCGCCCCGAAGCCTTTTGGCGCGCAATCCAGTCCTCGATGCCCAACGCCACCACACGTTCCCACTGGGCGGGCGAGGTAATGTTGTGCATGAGGTAATAGTCGATATGGTCGGTCCGCAGGCGGCGCAATTGCTCATCGAAGAACCGGTCGAAATCCTCCGCACACTTGCACGAAGCATGCGGCAACTTGGTCGCCAGCAACACCCGGTCACGCAGCCCCAATCGTTCAAGCGAAGCGCCCATGCACGCCTCGTTGCCGGGATAGAGATAGGCCGTGTCCAGGTAGTTAATCCCCTGCTCCACCGCACGGGAGATGATAGCGTCGGCGGTCTTCGCATCGGGGTGTCCCGGCGCACCGGGAAACCTCATGCAGCCCAGACCCAGAGCGGATATTCGGTTACCACTTTTGGGGTCAACACGGTATTGCACGGCCCCTCCCTTCGCCATCAGCGCCCCGGCAAGGCGAAACACAATGGTCACGCAGCCGAAACATCGTGGAATCGCAATCGAGAACGTATCGTAACGCAGCAGAAATCGAGCCGTCACGGCACCGCTTTAACATCAGCAAAAAGCCCGATGAAAGGAGCCGGGCATGACCACGCGCATGTCTTTGCGGTCTGCCCTGCAGCGTAGCGTCCAGGCAAACGTTTCTTTTTTATAACAGCCGCCCCGCGCACCCACCAATCACCCTGGCAGCATACAATCCATCAGGCGCCCCTTACGCGGGCGCCTTTTACATGGGGAGATGATTCACATGCAGATCAACAAGGTCGCTTTTATCGGCAAGGGCGGCGTCGGCCTGCTCTACGGCAGCATGATTGCCAGGGCCCTCGGCAATGACGCCGTCGAATACGTTATGGATGACACCCGTTTTGAGCGTCACGCGGGCGATGCGCTCACTGTCAACGGCAAGCCCTGCGATCTCACGTCCGTCCGCGCCAGCGAGGCGACGCCCGCCGATCTGGTCATCCTGACAGTCAAGACCACCGGTCTCGACCAAGCACTCAAGACTATGGAGCGCGTCGTGGGACCCAACACGCTCATCGCCTCGCTATGCAACGGCATTACGAGCGAGCAAAAGATTGCCGAACGCTTTGGCTGGGAGCATACCGTTCTTGGTATCTGCCAGGGCATGGACGCCGTGTTCCTCAACGGCGCGCTCACCTTTACCAATGCGGGCGAGATCCGCTTTGGCGCGGCGGCCGGCACGGACCCCGCGACCGTCGCCGCTATCGACGAGCTCTATACGCGCTGCGGCATCGCCCATACCGTCGAGGACGACATCGCCCACCGCATGTGGGCCAAACTCATGCTCAACGACGGCATCAACCAGACCTGCATGGCCTACGGCGGGACCTACGGAAGCGCCACGGAGCCGGGCTCCGAGCAGCGCCGCTGTTTTGTCTCCGCCATGCGCGAGACGCTTGCGGTTGCCAACGCCGAGGACGTTGAGCTGACCGAGGCAGATCTGACGCAAATGGTGCACCTCATCGAGGGAATCGACCCCGCCGGTATGCCCTCGATGGCTCAAGACCGCATCGCAAGGCGCAAAACCGAGGTTGATGAGTTCGCGGGCACCATCTGCCGCCTCGCAGCCAAACACGATATCCAGGCACCGCAAAACGAGTGGCTCTATCGGCGCATCCGCGATATCGAGAAAAGCTGGTAGCGCCGACGCGCCGCATTCAACAGCCTTAACAGCAAAACCGCCGCAAGGGAACCTTTCCCCTGCGGCGGCCTTCATCTTCGTCTATGACCGGCGGCCGATCTCACAACAGTTAGCGTTGCGACCCCGGCACCTCGTCCTCATCGTCGCGGCAAAGAACCACGCCTGCGCTTCCCAGCAGCGTGGCCGCGATCAGCGCGCCGACCACAATAGAGGCAGCCCCACAAGACCCCTGCACACCTGCGACGAGCGCGGCCGTAGGACCAAGGCAACCAAGCGTCAATGCAATGGCGGCAACGGCGATATCTCGAGCGTTCACAAGACCACTTCCTCCACGAGAAAGACCTTATTTCTCATGAACTAGTGTGCCCCGCATCCATACGCCCAGCGTACCGCCACGGTAAGGGCTCTGTTAACTCGAACGCACATAAAGAACGGGCGGCTTTACGTTGCCTAAAAGCTCAGTAAAGACGCCCGCCCATCATGTGCCTATTTTGCTTATGGCAGATTACCAACCGGTGTAGTAGTCGGTGGTTCCGGCAGCGCAGCCGGAGTCATAGACCTTGCAATCACCCTTGGAGCCCGTAAAGGTCGAGCCCTGGGCCATATCGCCCGCGGCAACAACGTAATAGCCGTCGGAATCGCGCCAGAAGCCCTCAGAATCCTGAGTCCATTCGCCCGTGCGATAGTGATAAAGCACATTGCTGCTGTAATAGGTCTCGCGGCGCCCGTTGTAGTTATTGACACCCGCAGAGCGCGTCAGGCCCGATCCGTTCGCGTAGGACGCGGCAGACGCGTAAGGCGGAGTATAACCGGCGTTGTAGTACGAAGCCTGGGCGGCCTCGGCAGCCTCCGCCTCGGCGGCAGCCTCGAGCGCTTCGCACTTGGCATCCTCAAGCGCAGCGCGCAGCTCATCGAGCTCGGTCGACTTGGCGTCGACCTCCCCCATCGTCAACAGGCTACCCGCACCGTCGATGCAGCCCTGCAGCACAGCGCGCTCGTCATCGGTGGCATAGTCGCCATACATATTCATGATGATCTGAGCGCGCATCTCCAGGGAATCGCGCTTGGCCTCCATCGAGGCGTTCCACTCCTGCATGGAACCATAACCATCGCCACGATAGTCAACGGGCTGCACCAGCGTCGTCTCGGACGGAGTAGATCCAACCGTATCGGACAGTGTTGCGGCGTGGGCATCAGTTGCACCGGCGCCCGCCAAAAGTGCCACGGTCAGAGCGGCGGAAAGGGCGGCGGTTTTCGGTTTTCGTGAATCAATCCTCATGTAGCTGGAAACCTCCGTAGTGCGTTTTTGCTGCGTTTGAGCTGCGTGTGATTCGATCGCGCTGCATAGTACCCCGAGCAAATCGCGACCTGCGGTTTTACTTAAAAGGCGCACGTCAATTGCGTAAAACTCACATCCTCTCAACAGGAGTTTTCCACAACTCGAATGCATAAAGCGTGTCAAAAACCCTGTTTTTGCACCCTCTCTATGCAAATAAGGCGCCTGTGCAACCATTGTTCGCACAGGCGCCTTGAGCAGGCATTTTATGCAGTTATACCTATCGAGTCGCAAGGGGTCCTTGCACAAGTCGCCTTACTCGTCCAGCGCGGCGAAGGCCTGCTTCAGATCCCAAATGATATCCTCGGCGTTCTCGGTACCGATGGAAAGACGGATCGTGGAGGGCGTGATGTTCTGCTCGGCGAGCTCCTCGGCAGAGAGCTGGGAGTGCGTGGTGGTAGCCGGGTGCACGACGAGCGACTTGACGTCGGCCACGTTGGCGAGCAGCGAGAACACCTGCAGATGATCGATGAACTTCCAAGCTGCCTCCTGGCCACCCTTAATCTCAAAGGTAAAGATCGAGGCACCGCCACGGGGGAAGTACTTCTGATAGAGCTCGTGATCGGGGTGCTCAGGCAGGCTCGGGTGGTTCACCTTGGCGACGTGGCTGTCACCAGCCAGGAACTCGACGACCTTCTTGGTGTTCTCGACATGACGGTCAACGCGCAGCGACAGAGTCTCGGTGCCCTGGAGCAGGACCCAGGCGTTGAACGGACTGATGCAAGCGCCCTCGTCACGCAGCAGGATAGCGCGGACATAGGTTGCAAAGGCGGCGGGACCGGCAGCCTCGGCAAACGAGACACCGTGGTAGGAGGGGTTGGGCTCAGCAATCTGGGCGTACTTTCCGCTCGCCTTCCAATCGAAGTTACCGCCGTCGACGATCACACCGCCCAGCGAGGTGCCGTGGCCGCCGATGAACTTGGTTGCGGAGTGGACGACGATATTGGCACCATGCTCCAGCGGACGGAGCAGATACGGGGTGCCGAAGGTGTTGTCGACGACAACCGGCAGACCGTGCTTCTTGGCGATCTCGGAGATGGCGTCGCTGACCGGCCGCACCTACACGTCGATCAACATCGTC
>CATZTY010000025.1 GCA_958424475.1 uncultured Collinsella sp. | reverse complement strand
CCATCGATGAACTCAAGGCCCACGGAATCCGGGTCGTCGACGATCTGAACAACGAGATATTCGACGAGATCGGCGATGCGATCTGAGAGCATTGCCTCACCCTCGAGCTGTGCAGCGTCAACCTCAGGCACGATTTACTCCTCGGCGCCCTCAGCGGCCTCAGCGGCAGCCTTAGCGGCCTCGGCCTCTTTGGCGAGCTGCTTCTTGGACTTCTTGACGACGGTCTCGGTCTTCTCGCCCTCGTTGGCGGCCTTGATCAGAGCGGCGACAGCGTCGGTGAGCTGAGCGCCCTTGGACTGCCAGTCGGCGATCTTCTCGAGATCGAGGTTAATGGTCTTGGGGGCGGTCATCGGGTTGTAGCGGCCAACCTCCTCGATGATACGACCGTCACGCGGGGCGCGGGAATCGGCGACGACGACACGGTAGTACGGACGCTTCTTAGCGCCGTGACGAGCAAGGCGAATCTTGACTGCCAAAGGAAACTCCTCCAACCAAGCAGCTTTAGGCTGCAACTACAAACAAACAGTTGAACATAATACGCCATCGACGCGGGCAGGTGAAGTCCGTGAGACCAACTTCTTCGGTGTAGTCGAAGGCAAATCCATATCTTAGACAAGAATTCGCGATTTGCAAGCACATCCACGCACCCCACATGAGCTGCGCGGTATACTCATGCCATGAAAAGACGCGAACATACATACGGTTATGAGGATGCTGCGGGCGTCACGCCGCCGCCCTGGACGGGTCCGGCGGTGGGCCTGATGGACCTCGATGCGTTTTTTGCGAGCGTGGAGATGCTCGACCACCCCGAGTGGCGTGGCAAGCCGCTCATCGTGGGTGGCGATGCCGATTCTCGCGGCGTCGTGTCCACTTGTTCCTACGAGGCGCGTCGCTTTGGCGTACACTCCGCCATGCCCTCGGCCGAGGCACGGCGTCTGTGTCCTCAGGCCATTTGGACACACGGGCACTTCGACCGCTACCGCGAGGTCAGTGCACAGGTCATGGCTATCCTTGCCGATGAGACCCCACGCGTAGAGCGCGTTTCGATTGATGAGGCCTTTATCGACATCACGCCGGGTCGCTTTGCACCCGAGGACCCGCTGCTGGTTGCGCGGCGCATCAGTGATCGCGTGGCGGCACTGGGGGTGACCTGCTCCATTGGCGTCGGCTGTAACAAAACGGTGGCAAAGATCGCAAGTGAGCAAGACAAGCCATGTGGCCTAACCATCGTGCGTCCCGGGACAGAGCAGCGTTTTTTGGCCGTACTTCCGGTGTCCGCTATGAGCGGCATCGGGCGGTCGGCCGAGGAGCGACTGCGCCGCATGCGCATCTATACGCTCGGCGAGCTTTCGCGCGCGCCGGAGTCCACCCTGGCTGCAATCTTTGGCGTGAACGGCGAGCGCATGCGGCAGCGCGCGTTGGGGCTTGAGGTTTCCGAGGTTACGAGCTTGGACGAAGAGCGTGAAGTCAAGTCGGTAAGCAATGAGCGCACCTTTGCGAAAGATTTGACTGAGCGTGGGGATATCGAGGCGGCGATTGCCCTGCTGGGCGAGTCCGTCGGACGACGCCTACGTCGCCAGGGACTGACGGGTGCCACGGTAACGCTTAAGCTCAAGTATTCATACGGCAGCGGACGCACGGCACAGCGCCGACTTCCCCACCCCACCGACGACGAGAATATCTTTGTGGCCGTGGCGCTCGAGCTGCTCGACAATATCTGGCAGGAAGGTATGCACGTGCGCTTGGCGGGTATCGGCATGAGCGACTTCAACCATCAGGGCGGCATTCAAACCGACCTGTTCTGTGAAGTCGATGGTCGCGGCGCCCAATCCAGCGACCGCCGCGATCTCTCCGTAGCGATTGATGCCGTCCGAGATAAATTCGGCGACACCGCCCTATCCTTCGGCCGTCAATCCCGCTTCAATAACTAGTCTTTTTTGGACGGGGGGGTTGCTGCCTTCCGTCCGACACGGCATTGGTAGTCAATTTGGGACGGGGCTATTTTAGCTACCCCTATATATCGGTTGAGATTCATTCGGCCTAATTCATTCACCGTCAGCCAAAGGGTAGCTAAAATAGCCCCGTCCCAAATTGACTACCCCGGATGTCCGGTTTGGCGACCGCAGCAAAAATACCCCGCCTAAAATGAGCTACTTTTCAACTTTAACTTTTTGAATCGTGCAATGGCCGATACCCGTGAGGAGCACGATCTGCTTGATCGAAAAGCCCTCGCTTTTGAGCTTACGGATACAGTCATCACGCACGCCCTTGGGCAGAGCGTTGAGATGGTGAGGCTCGTATGGTTTGAGCAACGCCTGCGCAAACTCAAGCGCGTCAGTATCACTCACATGAGCGCCATAACGGAAGCAATAGCCATTGGGCTCGCCCGAGGTGCTAAATGCAAAAAATCTCTGGGAATTCCCGAGCAACCCGAGCACGCAATCAGTCTTACAAATTCCCGGATAGCCCATATACTCGCTAAAGCTGCTCCAGCGATAGAGCGAAGCAGTGCCAATTCTGGCTTTCGCAGGGTTATCGTGAATGTAACGAACGCAGTTGAGCAGCTGATCATCATCGAGAATCGGCACACTCTTAAATCGATCCTGGAAAACAGGACCTCTCCTGCCTGTCTTAGAATTGAAATACATGGCATACGCCGTCGTAATCGAATGCATGCAATCGCTCAGGTGAGCATGCCCGTCATCTAGCAACAAGTGAATGTGATTATCCATAAGGCACCATGCGATGACATCCACTTTGAACTTCTGGCATTTCGAAGCTATCAGTCGAATCAGATAGAGTCGATCGTCAGCATCCTCAAATATCAGCTGACCACCACAGCCCTTTTGGACGACATGGTAATAGCCGTAAACAGAGATTTCCCGCGCGGTCCGAGTCATACGCATCTCCTCCTCTACAGATAACAAATACGTTACCCGAGTCGGAAAGCTAAATTTCACGCAATGAACCGCAACTCGCTTCTATCGGCGAACGGTAGCTAGTAGCTAAAAAAGCCCCGTCCCAAATTAGCTACTTTGGGCAAAAAGAAAGCCGGGCAGGTGCGGAAAACCGCAACTGCCCGGCGATATACGTGAGGGTAGCTAAACCCCGTCTCAAATGAGCTACTAGAGGAGGTTGAGGGGGAGCTGGGGGGCGTCTCCCCAGAGTTTCTCGAGGCGGTAGAAGTCGCGGGCTTCGGGAGTGAAGACGTGGACGACAACCGAGCCGTAGTCCATGAGCATCCAGGTCTTCTGCTCGCGGCCCTCGATGGAGAACGGGTGCTCGCCGCAAGCCTTGGCGACCTTCTCCTCGATCTCGTCGACGATGGAATCGACCTGGCGGTTGTTGGTACCGGTGGCGAGCACAAAGTAGTCGCACACATCGGAAAGCTCGGTCAGGTCGAGCACCTGAACGTCCTCGCCCTTCTTGTCGTAGGCGGCCTGCGCGGCGGCGCGGGCGACATCCTCGGCGGCGACACCGCTCGCGGACAGCGAGGCGGCAGTGCGGTCGGACGTGGCGACGAAGCTCTTGTGCTCCACACCTTCAAGAATCTGCTCGTCGGTCATTGTCTCGTCGGCCATGAAATACCTCTTTCTAGACAGCCCGAGCTAGCGCAGCTGGGCGTAATGGTTGTAAATCGAAATAGCCGTGGGATAAAGATAGCGCCCGGACTGAATCACATAGACCAAACCCTGCGCAAAACAGGAGAAGAACAACTCGTCGAGCGTCGACTCCCCCACCATCTTGCGCAGCGCATGTGCATAGTCGCCGTGGCGGTTGGGCTCGATGGCATCGGCCACAAAGACCACCATATCGAGCGGCGTCATGTCGCAGGCACCCACGGTGTGACGGTCGACAGCCTGGAAAACGGCCGGCGACAGCTCGGGAAAAAGCTGCGGAAGCTCATAGGCGGCAACAGGGCCATGCAAAAGCGGCGTCGCGGCGGAAGGAGAGCCGGCAATCTTAATGCCGTAATGCAGAGCGCGCGTAACCAGCTCGTCGTCGGAGAGCACTTTGTCCCAGTCGTGGATCAGACCGGCAGCAGCGGCATCAAAGCGGTCAACGCCGTAGACCTCGGCCAGATGAAGTGCGGTCTCGGCAACACCCAGCGAATGCACATAGCGCTTGCGCTTATCCTTCATGCGAACATCGAGCAGCTCTTGAATGCGCTTGAGCAGCGCGCGCTCATCGCCCTCAAACTGATCCTCTACCGACAACGTAGACCCCCATCACTCAAAATCTTCTTGGCCCAAATCGGCATATAGCCTGCGTTTGCGAATGTAGCCGAGCACGGACTCGCTCGTAAGATAGCGCACGCTCATGCCGCGGGCAACTCGCTTACGAATGTTCGTCGAGCTGATCGCCAGCGCCGGAATCTGAATATAGCGCACGTCGAACGGCAGTCCCGACTCTTTAATTCGGGCACGCGCCGTATCGATATCAAAGCCCGGTCGCGTCGCCGCAATAAAGGTAGCAAGCTCAGCGATTCGTTCGGCATCATGCCAGGTCACGATATCGATAATCGCGTCGGCGCCCGTAATAAAGTAGAGCTTTACCTGCGGCGGGTAAAAGTCGCGAAGGGCATGAAGCGTATCGGCCGTATAGGTTACGCCCGGACGGTCGATCTCGAACCGACTCGCCAAAAAGGCCGGGTTCGCGGCGGTGGCGAGGACCGTCATGGCATAACGGTCCTCAGCAGGCGTCACCGGCTTGTCAAGCTTAAAGGCAGGAGAGCCCGCCGGCATAAAGAGCACAGCATCCAAGTCGAGCGACTCGCGCGCCTGCTCGGCGGTCACCAGGTGCCCGTAATGGATGGGATCAAAGGTGCCACCCATAATGCCGAGCCTAAACTCCTGCCCGTCCTCTAGAGGAAGCTCGGGCAGACCGATTCCACCGCGCAGCGACATGGCTTACTCGCCCTCCGAGGTCTCGGTATCGCCCGCGGCATCCGCCGCATCGACAACCTCGACGCCCTCATCCGCAGCATCGGCCACGTCAATGGCTTCAACGGCAACGTCCTCGCCAGCATCCTCGAGCTCCTCGTACTCCGAGAAGTCCTCGGCGCCCTCAAAGTCAAAGGTGCGCTGGCAAATGCGGACCTCGTCGCCCGCACGGCAACCGGCCTTCTCGAGCGCATCGTCAACACCCATACGCGCAAACTTATGCTGCAGGTAAATGACGGCTTCCTCATTTTCCCAGTCGGTCTGAATGACCATGCGCTCGATGGCACGACCGACCACGCGGAAGGCACCGGGCTCTTCCTGGACAATGCAGAAACGCTTCTCTCGCTGCAGGCGACGGCGCTCCCATTCATCGTCGCGCAGGTCGACCGGCTCATCGGAGACCGCCAGCTCGGCGCGGAGCTTGGCCACCTGCTCACCTACGGCAAGCATCAACGTATTGAGACCGGCGCCCGTCACGGCAGACACGGCAAAGAACATATGGCCATCGTCGAGCGCTGCGCGCTTGAGGTCGGCAATCTTATCGGCCGTGCCCGGCGCGTCGCACTTGTTGGCAACGACAATCTGCGGACGCTCCGAAAGCTCGGCACCATACTGCTCGAGCTCACGGTTGATGATGCGGTAGTCCTCAACCGGATCGCGATCCTCAAAACCACCCGTCATGTCGACGACGTGCATGATCAGGGCCGTACGCTCAATGTGGCGCAGGAACTGGTGACCCAAGCCTTTGCCCTCGCTCGCGCCCTCGATGAGACCGGGGACGTCGGCAACGACGTAAGAATATTCGCCGGCACGCACCATGCCGAGGTTCGGCACGAGCGTGGTAAACGGGTAGTCGGCAATCTTGGGACGGGCGGCACTCATGCGCGCGATGAGTGAGGACTTGCCCACCGAGGGGAAGCCCACGAGCGCGGCATCGGCCATAAGCTTCATCTCGAGCTCAATCCAGTGCTCCTCGGCCGGTTCGCCCAGCTGAGCAAACGCGGGCGCGCGGCGCACCGACGTCACAAAGTGCGTGTTGCCCAGACCGCCGGCACCACCGGGCGCCACAACGACGCGCTCGCCGTCATGCACCAGATCGGCAATCTCGAACATCGGGGTCTGCGTCTCGGGATCGAGCTCGCGCACCACGGTACCCATAGGGACCTTGAGAATCAGGTCCTCGCCGCTCTTACCGTTACGACGGGCACCCTGCCCGTGCGTGCCGCGCTCGGCGCGGAAGTGATGCTTAAAGCGGTAATCGATCAGTGAAGACAGCTGAGCATCGGCCTGGATGACGACATTGCCGCCACGACCGCCGTCGCCGCCATCGGGGCCGCCCTTGGGGACAAATGCCTCGCGCCTAAACGACATGCATCCGGCTCCGCCGTCGCCGCCGCACACGTTAATGCGGCTGATATCGGTGAACTGTGACAACAGAATCGCCTCCTACAAAAAGAGGGAGACCCTTGAATCCTAAAACTCAAGTGCCTCCCACATATGTGCTCTATGAAGGGTGAATTACGCGTTCGCGAGCGGGCGTACGCTGACCCTGTGCTTGATACCCTTGTGGAACTCAACGGTACCGTCGACCAGCGCGAACAGCGTGTCGTCCTTACCACGGCCAACGTTCTCACCCGGGTGGATGTGCGTGCCGTGCTGACGGACGAGAATCGTGCCCGTGGTTACCGTCTGGCCGGCATAGCGCTTCGTGCCAAGGCGCTGACCGCGGGAGTCACGGCCATTACGGGAGGAACCGAGTCCTTTTTTGTGTGCCATTGTGTATACCTACTCTTTCGTTACGAGTGTAATCTACTCGGCGACGGGAGCCTCGGCAACAGCCTCAGCCTCTGCCTTGACAGCCTTCTTGGCGCGGGAGGTAGCCTGAACCTTCACGATCTTCAGCTTGGTGAGCTGCTGACGGTGACCCTTCAGACGACGATAGCGCTTGCGCTTGTGGAACTTGAAGACCAGCTGCTTCTCGCCCTTGAACTGCTCAACGATCTGAGCAGTAACCTTGGCCTTGGCCAGCTTGTCGGGATCGGTGACGATCTTCTTACCATCGTTGAGGAAGATAACCGGCAGGGTGACCTTGTCGCCCTCATTGCCCTCGATCTTCTCGACGGTGATGACATCGTCGGTGGCGACCTTGTACTGCTTGCCGCCCGTGTTAACGATTGCGTACATGTTTACTTGCCCTTCATGCATCAGTTAGTGCAACAGCCGAATATAGTAGCAGGCGAAAATACCCCCGTCAACGAGTATGTGGAGTAAATCCACAAGTTCGCACAGGTATGGGGCTGACGAGTCGGCCCTCGTCGTCCTCGCATGCTTGATTCTGACGCTCGACATCGTAGGAGCAGATGGTCACGAGGTCTTGCATACCGGTGGAAACAATAGGTGCATCCACGCCCGGGGTCAAGCCCTGCAACAAAACATCAGCAGCGGAAAGCAAAATTTCCGGACGCATGGAGCCCTCGTTGTCGGCATGGGTGTCGAGCATGAGCACCAAATGGTCCGGGCGCTCCCCCGCCGTGAGCTCATAGCCCACGAGCGTGTGATCCAAATCCAAGCGCTTGCTCTTTTTGCCGCGCGCGTAGTCGATGCCGTGGCCCGCGCGCAGCGTGTCGATCGCACGACGCACCTCGTCGGCGCTTACGGGCGCCTCGGGATCCAAGTGCAGGTCGATGCGATACGACAGGCGCGTGAGCTGCGCCGTCAACGCCGGCGTGCGCACGTCGATGTACGCCGCCTCGATGGGCGCCAGATCGGCCGGAGACGCCGCAGCCAGGCGCCCAAACGCCTCGTCGAGCGCCACGAACTCGGTCATAAACAGGTCATACCACTCGCAGGTCGACGACGTACCCACCGGCAGCGCCGAAGAGAAGCCCACGCGCATGTGCGGAGAGAAGCCCTGCGTGACGGCATAGGGAAGTCCTGCACGGCGCACGATGCGCTCAATGGTATGGATCACTTCGAGATGGCCCAGGTACTTAAGGCGATCGCGCTTGCCATAGCGAACACGAAGCCTAAAGAGCGAGGGGTTGTCGGTCAGGCGCTCACTCATGCGCGATCACCCATCAATACATTCTTGGCGTGGAGCGTGGGGCAGATCCCGCAGCCGGTGCACGACGTGCGGGTGCAGTCGGGAGTCGTGACGCCCTCGAGCGAGCGACGGTACTCGCGCTCGAGGAAGCCGCGCGTGCAGCCGGGGCTCACGTGCTCCCACGGCAGGCGCCAGTCCAACTCGTAGGGCAGGTGCACGAGCTCATTGAGGTCGATGCCGTTTTTGGCAGCAGCCTCCTTCCAGTTATCGAGCGAGAAATGCTCTACCCAGGCGTCAAAGCGAGAGCCCGAGCGCCAAGCATCGATGATGACGGGCGTCATGTCGCGACCGGCGCGGGACAGCGCGGCCTCGATGAGCGAAGTCTCGGCATCGTGGTAATGCACGCGGACGGCACGGTTGCGAACGCTCGTGATAAGCAGCTTCTGGCGACGCTTGACGTCGTCGTAGTCGAGCTGCGGGCACCACTGGAACGGCGTGGCAGCCTTGGGGATAAAGACCGAAACCGAGATGGACACCGAGATCGAGCCGCGACGAGCCTTGGGCACCACGGAACGACCGAGCTCCAGCACGTGATCGGCCAGATTGGCGATGGCCACGATGTCCTCGTCGCGCTCGCCGGGAAGGCCCATCATAAAGTAGAGCTTCATACGGTTCCAGCCGGCCTCGAAGGCCGCCTTGGCCGCACGGTCCAAGTCCTCCTCGGTCACGTTCTTGTTAATGATGTCGCGCATGCGCTGGCTGCCGGCCTCGGGCGCGAACGTCAGGCCGCCCTTCTTTTCGCCGGCAACCGACTCGGCCATATCCACGCCAAACGAATCCAGGCGCTGCGACGGAATAGACACGCGAATACCCGTATCCTCCAGGCGACGGTTGAGCCTGCCGAGCACGTCGCGAATGCAGGAGTGGTCGGTCGTGGAGAGCGAGGTCAGCGACACCTCGTCATAGCCGGTCTTTTCCAGACCCTGAATCACCGACGAGACGATCTGGTCGGCCGAGCGCTCGCGCACCGGGCGATACGTCATGCCAGCCTGGCAAAAAC
>CATZTY010000024.1 GCA_958424475.1 uncultured Collinsella sp. | reverse complement strand
CCAGCGTAACGGGCGAGCCGTCGGGCGTAATCACAGCCGAGCCCACAAGCAGGCCAACGTACACGAAACGCCAGGCACCGCGGAAGGCCGCGTAGGACACAATGTGAAAAACGGACAGGTAGAAAATAATGAGCGGAAGTTCGAACGCCACGCCAAAGCCAATCATAAAGAGCAGCTCCATGTTGACGTAGTTCTCCAGATCGGGCAGTGCCGTAGCAACGGCCGAGGTCTCGCCGATGAGCCACTCAAAGCCCGCGGGAATGATGATGAAGTAGCAGAAGATGGCACCCAGGAAGAACAGCACCGTCGAGGCGAGCACCGTGGGCACGACCCACTTGCGCTCGTTGGGGCGAAGCGCCGGCAGGAAAAATGCCAGAATCTGCCAGATGATCATGGGCGTGCACATGACCACGGCCATCTTGATGGCCAGCGAGAAGCGCAAGCCAAAGCCGCCGAGCGTGGTGGTGATGTAGAACTTACCGTCCGGCACAAAGGAGCGGATGGGGTCTTCCAGAATGTCGAGTACCACAGGCGTGGCGAAATACAGCACGATGGCGGCGGCAAACACCGACACGACCACGATGGTCAGGCGGCGACGGAGCTCTCCCAGGTGATCGAAGAGCGGCATACGCGCAGGTCCGATAGGCATTACTCATCGCCTCCCTTCGGGGCATCGGCGGCAGCGGCGTCGTCCTCGGCCTCGAGCTCGCGAGCGAGCTGGTCGACGACGGCCTTGCGCTTGCGGGGACGACGGGCGTAGAGGTCGGCCGTCGTGGGCTCTGCCGGCTCGGGCTCGGGCTCCGGCTCTGTGGCAGGCTCGGGCTCGGCGGCGGCAACGGCAGGCTCGGTGCTCTCGGCCTCGGACTCCTCAGCAGCACCCTCGCCCTCGGCGGCAGCCTCGCTCGCGGCCTTCTCGGCAGCAAGGCGGGCACGGCGCTCGGCAAAGGTCTCCTTCTTGGCGGGCGCTGCCGTCTCGGCGGCATCCTCGTCCGCATCGGAATCGTCATCGACGGCAGTCTTCTTGGGCTTGACCGGGGCCGACGCGGCCTCGCTTACCGGATCGATAATCTCGGACTGAACAACGGCCGTCATCTTTTCCTGCGTCTCGCGGAACTGACGGATGGCACGGCCGATCGTGCGACCCATCTGCGGGAGCTTATCCGGGCCAAACAGCAAAAAGCCGAAGACCACGATGATCGCGAGCTCACCCTCTCCAATACCAAACACACATACCTCCAAGGCTCGATGTGAGTCGAGCCCGCACCGCGCCATTCGGCCGGAACTCGTCTATTCATTCGGTTAAGTATAGCGCCCGGACGCCAAAACGTCCGAGCGCATCACAAACATATGCCAAACGGCACGCCCTTTGTGGGCAAAGATTAAGCAGCGGTGATCGAAATCTCCTGGTCGACGCCCAGCAGCTGAACCACGCGCATCACCGAGGGCTGCACATTGGTGCAGCTAAAGCGCTTGCCGTGGTCGATCGCGTGGTGCGCGGCGCCCACGAGCACGCCAATGCCCGTCGAATCGATATAGCTCACCTGGGCAAAATCGAGCTCAACGGCCTCAGTGGGCTGCTCGAGCGCCAGGTCGATGGCATTGCGCAGGCTATCGGCGTTAGAGATATCGATCTCGCCGGTAACCTTAATGGTGTAGAGCTCTGGCGTGGGGTTGGTGGAAATACCCAAATCCATGTATACGCTCCTTTACGTATCGAGAGTGCGGATAGTACTGGACGCGGACTTGCGAGGCTTTGCGCGTTAGGCGCGCTCGGCACGAGCAAGCTCGGCAGCGACAAGCTTAACGGCCAGCACCAGAACATCGAGCGCGGCCTCCAGGTCCTCGACCGTGGGATAGCTCGGCGCGATGCGGATGTTGGTGTCGCGCGGGTCCTTGCCATAGGGCCAGGTAGCACCGGCCGGCGTGAGCTTGACGCCCAGGTCGGCACAAAGCGCGGCGACCTTTTGGGCCGAGCCCTCGGGACCATCGAAGCTTACAAAGTAGCCGCCGCGGGGGTGCGTCCAGGTGGCGCAGCCCGTCTCGCCCAGACCCTCGGTGAGCTTGCGCTCAACGGCCTCAAAGCGCGGACGCAGGAACTCGGCATGCTTTTTCATGTGCTCCTTGACCGCCTCGATGGTGGGAAGGAAGCGCACGTGGCGCAGCTGGTTGAGCTTGTCGGCGCTGATGAGGCCGGCCTTCAGGCGCTTGGAGAACTCGGCGATGACCGCGGGGCTCGCACCGATGAAGCCGATGCCGGCGCCCGGGAAGGTGATCTTGGACGTCGAGGCAAAAGCCACCACGCGGTCCTCGGTGCCCGCCGCGCGAGCGAGGTCGAAGATATTGGCGAGCTCGTCGGTCTCGTCGTACAGGTCGTGCACGCAGTAGGCGTTGTCCCAGAAGATGCGGAAATCGGGCGCGGCCGTGGGCATCTCGACCAGGCGACGCACGGTGTCCTCGCTAAAGGTGATGCCCGTGGGGTTGGAATACTTGGGCACGCACCAGATGCCCTTGATGGAGTCGTCGGCGGCAACCAGACGCTCGACCTCGTCCATGTCGGGGCCGTTGTCGGTCATCGCGACGGGGACATTCTCGATACCCAGGTCGGCGGTGATGCCAAAGTGACGGTCGTAGCCGGGAACAGGGCACAGGAACTTGACTTTCTTGCCGTCGTGCGCGGCCTCGTAAGCCTCCCAAGGCTCGCTGCCGCACGAACCGCAGCGCCAAAACATGCCGGCGATATCGTGCTCGATCAGAAGGCTCGACGAACCCAGTACGAGCGTCTGCTCGGCAGGGCAACCCAGGAACTCCCCCGCCAGCTTGCGTGCCGAGGGAATGCCCTCAAAGCAACCGTAGTTTGAGCAGTCGACGTTGCCGTCGTGCAGATCGGCATCGGCATTGAGGATATCGAGCATGGGTCGAGAGATGTCCACCTGGGAGGGCGACGGCTTGCCGCGGGCCATGTCGAGCGCCAGCCCCTTGGCCTTGACCTCGGCGACCTCGGCTTTGAGCGCCTCGATGGCGGCATCGAGTTCGGTGGTTTCCATCTTCTGGTAGATCGTCTGCATGGGTGCGACCTTTCGCGAAGCGGGACGTTGCAGTTCGTCTAAGTATAGACCGCCACCGCCGCAACGGCATGAAGCCGTGATAGATTAAGTTCATCGCAATGAATTATGAATCGCCGCGCATGCCGGCGTGGGGCGCCCAAGGAGGCACTATGGAATACGGATCGTTCCAGGCCGAGGAATTCGGCGACCTGCAGCGCCTGGTCGACGGGCTGTTTTACGACCGCCGCGCCATCGACCGCCTGGATCTCATCGTACAGGCCGAGATCTTGGACCTGGCGCCCGATCTCATGGAAATCGTGAACCTTTTGCCGCCCGGCTACTACGACCGCCAATCGCTTTGCGACCAGCTCAACTCCGCCTTGGCCGCCCACGGCTGGGGCGCCATCTACGGCACCGTGGAATAAGCCTCGAGGCCGGCGATTTGGCCCGCTTCCCGACCTTGGCGAGGCTTGTTTTAGGGCTTGTGGCCAAAAAAGGGCAAATTTGAGTACTGTTACCTTTTTAGTAGCAGCGATTCTTGGTCGAAATCGGCAAAACTCGACTTGAAACTCCCTGATCACCGTCAGCTAGCGCCAAATTGGAAGTCGATGGTCACGCATTAACGTACGGTTCTTATGACTTTGTTCATTATTTTCCACACCTAAAATGAAACGCCGTTTGTGACAGTACTCACAAACGGCGTTTTTTGACCACTGGCGTGTCTGGCAGGCGGCAAGCACCGCCCGAATCCGCATTTTGAACGCGCCCGAATCGGTTCTGGAGCCGGTTTTCGCGCTCTTACTCGCCCTTGGACGCGGGGTGTTTGCAGACCACGCTCATGTAAATCATGCCGAGCACGGCCGCGGTGACAGAACCGGCAAGGATGGCGGCCTTGGCGGCCAGGACCTCAAACTGGGCCGTCGGGAAGGCAAGGCCACTGATGAGGATCGACATGGTGAAGCCGATGCCGCCCAGAATGCCCACACCGGCAATCATGTGCCAGTTGACATTGTGCGGCAGCTCGCAGACCCTAAACTTAACCAGGGCAAACGTCATGCCAAAGATACCGATCGGCTTGCCCAGCAGCATGCCAAAGTACACGCCGAGGGTCACCGGGTCGGCGAGCAGCGTGCTCATATCCACGCCCACCAGGCGAACCTGTGCGTTCACGAACGCAAAGATCGGCAGGATCACAAAGTTGACCGGCGTGGAGATCAGACGCTCCATGCGGATGAGCGGCGGGGTCACGCGGTGCATGACGCGCTCGACTTTGGTGGTCGAGACGGTAAAGTCATGCTGGCCCAGGATGTGTGCCTCGTCGTCGTAGCGGTCATCGAGCAGCGGCAGGCACTCGCCCAACCAATCGGTGAGGCTATCGAGCTTGACGCCGCACTTGGCTGGAATGGTAAAGGCCAGGATGACGCCGGCGAGCGTAGCGTGCACGCCGCTCCTAAACATGCAAAACCACAACAGCAGACCCAGTACCGAATACGGGGCAAGGCGGTAATGCTGCGTCTTGTTGAGCCACACGAGCGCGCAGGTCACCAGCGCGGCGGCGCCCAACCAAAACGGATTGGGGCTCTGACCGTAGAAGATGGCGATGGCGGCGATGGAAATGAGGTCGTCGGCGATGGCGAGCGTCGAGAAGAACACGCGCACGCCGTTGGGCACGCGATTGCCCAAAAGCGACAGCACGCCCAGCGCAAAGGCAATATCGGTTGCCATGGGAATGGCCCAGCCGTTGTGCGCGCCGGCATGGTTAAAGATCAGATAGATGCAGGCGGGAACGACGACGCCGCCCACGGCCGCCAGCATGGGAAGCATAGCCTGGCGCGGGTTTTTGAGCTCGCCGACCGTCATCTCATACTTGAGCTCAATGCCCACCAGCAAAAAGAAAATCGCCATGAGGAAGTCGTTGACGAAAAGTTCAACGGTGAGACCGGCCGTAAGGTTGCCCAGGCCCACATACAGCGGGGTCTCCAAAAAGTGATGGATGGCCTCGTAGGCATCGGTATTGGCGCAAATGACGGCGGCGATGGCGGCGAAGACCATGACGGCGGCGGAAATCGTGCCGTTCTCGGCGATGCGCTCCCAAATGTCGTGACGTTCAAAGCGCTTGCGCTCACGGACGTTGAACAGCTGCTCGGGTGCTGCCATGGGCGGCTCCTTTCACGGGATGGCTCCCGTCTTAAAAAAGCACGGCCCGCCCAAGTGGCGGCGCCGCGCTCCAACGTATTACGCTTGCATCTAGCCTACCCTGCACGACAAGCACGCAGGCATGGCCGAAAAGCGGAACCACAGGTTGAACATTATTTGTTCAACGGCACGGGCACGCCTGTCCAAGAGACGACGCGGCGCCGTGCACAAAAAACGACCGGAGCGCGGGGCGTCCGCGATCCGGTCGTGGCGTTTGGTCAACTAAACCTAGCAGGCGGCCATGATGGGGGCAGCGACCTGCTTCTTACGGGAGAGGACGCCCGGCATCCAGACGCCGTCGTGCTCGTCGGCAATGCCCAGGCCCTTCTGAGCGGCCTCGGCCTCGCCCTCGAGCAGGACCTGCGAGCCCTCCTCCATGATGTCGGTGATGCACAGGACAATGCCGTCAGCACCCTTCTCGGCGGCGTAGGCGCGCATGGCCTCGCGGATCTCGTCGATCATGCCGAGCGCACGGCTCTTGTCGACGGTCTCGTACTGGCCGATGAGCAGCTTCTTGCCGGCGGGCTCGAACATCTTGATGTCGTTGCCGACCATCTCGGCAGCGGTGAAGGAGCCAGACGGACGGGTAAGGAAGACCTCCATGCCAAACTTGACCGGATCGACGCCCACCTGCTCGCCGAGCTTGGCGGCGACGGCGCGGTCGACATCGGTGGTGGTGGGGCTCTTGAGCATGAGCGTGTCGGTCATCATGGCCGAGAGCAGCAGCTTGGCCTGGACGTCGGAAAGCTCAACGCCGAGCACGCCGGCGAGCTTGGTGACGATGGTGCAGCTGGAGCCCCAGGGCAGGCAGATGTAGTGCAGCGGGCCGGCGGTCTCGAAGTCGCCGATGCGGTGATGATCGACAACGCCAAAGACCGTGGCGTCCTTAAGGCCGGCGACGGACTGGGCAGACTCGTTGTGGTCGGTGAGAACGACGAGCTGGCCGGCCTCGACGGACTCGATCACGCGGGGCTCGGCAATGCCGGCGTCGGCGAGCAGCTTGGCGGACTCGGCCGGAAGCTGACCAAGGGCGCAGGCCTCGTAGGTGTTGCCGGCATACTCAACCTGATTGAGCAGCTGGGACAGGACGACGGCGCTCATGATGGCGTCGTTATCGGGGTTCTGGTGACCAAAGACAAGAACGTTTGCCATGGATATCCTCCACTTGATATGTGTACTTGGACGTAGCTATGGTAGCACGCCGATGCCGAGCCTTCGCAGACGGAAGGGCCACGGCATATTTTGGGGCGCAGGCACGGGGGCCAAGGCCGTCCCTTTTGCACCATGTTGGTGCAAACTAACCTGTCCCCCTTGCACCAGCTATTTGCCGGCGGCGCGCAGGGCTACGTAGGCGGCACCGATGATGCCGGCGTCGTTGCCGAGCGAAGCGACCTTAATGGGCGTCTCGCGCGAGGCGGAAAGCGCGTACTGCTTAAAGTACTCGCGAGCCTTGTCGAGGTAGACATCGGCCGAGGCGGAGGCGCCGCCGCCGATGAGGAACATCTCGGGATCAACCACGTTGGCAATAAGCGCCAGTGCGCGGCCGAGGTAGTCGGCCATGGTATCGGCCGCGGCCAGCGCAAGCTTGTCGCCCTCGCGGCAGGCCTGGAACACGTCCTTGGAATCGGAGGGACCGGTGAGCTCGATGGGCTCGACACCCGCTTTCTCGCACTCGGCAAGGTAGTTGCTCACCACGCCGGTGGCGCTGGAATACTGCTCAAGGTGGCCATGGCCGCCGCAGCCGCAGGTGCGCTCCTCAGCCGGGTTCAGGCACATGTGGCCAATCTCGCCGCCAGCACCCACAACGCCCGATACCACGTCACCGTTGACGATAACGCCGCCGCCCACGCCGGTACCGATGGTGACCATCACCACGTTCTGCACGCCCTTGGCAGAACCGAGCCAGGCCTCGCCCATGGCAGCGGCGTTGGCATCGTTCTCGTACTTAACGACCGCGTCGGGGCAGTGCTCCTGGATGGCGATCTTGAGCTCGGGCAGGTTAATGGCAATGTTGGCCTTGACCTTGGCATCGCCCGATGCCGGGATGGGGCACGGAACGGCCAGGCCAATGCCCGACACAAAGGCACGCGGAATCTGGGCCTTGGCGACCACCTGGTCGATAGCCTCGGTCACCGCGGCAAAGCCCGCAGCGTCAACGATGGGAGGCGTGGGCACGCTGGCCTTGGCAAGCAGGTTTCCGTCCTCATCGAACAGACCCTCCTTGACCGAGGTACCGCCGACGTCGATGCCGATGTAATACTGCTTAGGTTCCATGGGAGCCCACCTTTCTCGTTTAAACATTGCCTGTATGGTACCGCTCCCAAGGCAAAAACCTACCAAAAAGGGACAGGTTTGTTTTAGCAGGTTTTATCTGGTGAAATGCAAAAAACCAGGTAACACGGCATTGCTCGGATGTTTATCAGTTTAGAGCGCTCTGGTTTTATTTGCGAAGCGACTTTTAATTATATCTTTCTCGAACTTTTCAATAACTCAATAGGGATACTTAGGTGTTGACTATACTTTCTTTTATACTCAATCAAGTTGGAAAGGAGGTTCCGTGATTCCGAAATACGAAGCGATCGCTGCGGATATCCGTCGAAGCATCGAGGACGGCGCCCTCAAGCCAGGCGACAAGCTTCCCACCGTCGTTGAGTTCTGCGAGCTCTATAGCGTTTCCAAAATCACCGTCAAACGAGCTATTGAACAAATCACCGAGGAAGGCCTTATTACCAGCCGGCGCGGATCGGGTACCTACGTTAAGGACACGGCGGGACTTCCCGGCCAGGCGTTTTTCCAGGGCAAAAACGACCGTGCCCAGGGTTTTTCGTATGAGCATCGCGGGGAGAAGGTGACCTCGGTGGTCTACGATTTCTCGATCGTTAATCCACCAGCGGACATCGCAGCCCAGCTGGGAATTGCCGAGGATGACTTTGCCTATCACATCGTGCGTGTGCGTCAGGCCGACGAGAAGCCCATCGTTATCGAGTACACCTACATGCCCCTCGAGCTGATTCCGGGGCTGAAAAAGAAGGACCTGTACGGATCGGTCTACCGCTTTATCCGCGAGCAATGCGGGCTGAAGATTTCGAGCTTCCACCGTACCATTCGCGCCGTGGCAGCAACCGAGGAAGAAGCCGAGCGCCTGGACACCAAACTTGGCTCTCCCCTGCTCGAGCTCACCCAGATTGGCTTTTTGGACAGCGGCGCCGCCTTTGAGTATTCGATCTCGCGCAACGTTGGCGACCGCTTTGAGTTGCACAACGTAACGTTGGCATAAGTTTTTGTAGTCATACGGGCGCTCGTTTTGAACAGTTTTACACGGCGCCCGCGCAGCACAATGGGGGTATGAACATGTCCGATTTGATTAAACTGACGCCGATCTTCCACGAGAAGATCTGGGGCGGCCGTCAACTCGAAACCGTATTTGGTTACGACATTCCCGAGGGTCCCATCGGTGAGTGCTGGGCCATCTCGGCCCACCCCAACGGCGACTGCCAGATTGCGGAGGGCCCGTATGCCGGCCACACGCTTTCGTGGCTGTGGGCCGAGCACCGCGAGCTCTTTGGCAACTGCGAGGGCAAGGAGTTCCCGCTGCTCATTAAGATTCTGGACGCCAAGGACGACCTTTCGATCCAGATTCATCCCAACGACGAATACGCCGCCAAGCACGAGAACGGCAGCCTGGGCAAAACCGAGTGCTGGTACGTGCTGGACTGCGAACCCGGTGCCACGATCATCGTCGGCCAGCGTGCTAAAGACCGCACCGAGGCCGCACAAATGATCGAGGAAGGCCGTTGGGACGACATGCTCAACGTGCTGCCGATTCACAAGGGTGACTTTTTCCAGATTGATTCCGGTACCGTGCACGCCATCAAGACCGGCACGCTCATTTTGGAG